>NZ_LYSO01000050.1:0-42327 GCF_001728935.1 Pseudomonas sp. AP42 | reverse complement strand
AGTTAGTGTCGGCTGATACAAACTTGCGAAGTTGTTTAGAGACCTAAGGCTATCGCAGGCAAGCCAGCTCCCACACTTGATCTATTTTGTTAGATGTATCTTATAACTGACTGAATTTTAAGCATAAAAAACGGCGCTCACGGGGCGCCGTTTTTTATGTTCGCAGTGAACACCTTACTCAGTAGTAGGCGTTTTCTTTCTGCGTGTGGTCGGTCACGTCACGTACGCCCTTGAGCTCAGGAATGCGCTCGAGCAGTGTGCGTTCGATACCTTCCTTCAACGTAACGTCCGCCTGGCCACAGCCCTGGCAACCGCCGCCGAACTTCAGTACGGCGATACCGTCCTCCACCACGTCGATCAGGCTCACCTGGCCGCCGTGGCTGGCCAGCCCAGGGTTGATCTCGGTTTGCAGGTAGTAGTTGATGCGCTCATTGACCGGGCTGTCGGCATTGACGTTCGGCACCTTGGCGTTGGGCGCCTTGATGGTCAACTGGCCGCCCATACGGTCGGTGGCGTAGTCGACCACGGCGTCGTCAAGGAAGGCTTCGCTGAACGCGTCAATGTAGGCGGTGAAGCTCTTGAGCCCCAGGGCGGTGTCTTCAGGCTTCTCTTCGCCGGGCTTGCAGTAGGCAATGCAGGTCTCGGCGTACTGGGTGCCAGGCTGGGTGATAAAGACGCGGATGCCGATACCTGGGGTGTTCTGCTTGGACAGCAGGTCAGCCAGGTAATCGTGGGCGGCGTCGGTAATGGTTATGGCAGTCATGGAAACTCCTCACAGGCTTGCCCGCAGTTTACGCCAAATTATTACCCAGGTACAAAGTCCGAGTGTTTTTGTCGGAAAAGACCTGATCCTGCTGACCGAACCCGCTGACGCTCCTACCGGTTTCTGCGAAAACCTATGCCTACCTATGTAGGCCACCTGCAAAACCGCGCTGAATATAGTGAATCCTCTTCGACCAAGGATTGTGAGGATTGCATGAACAACGCGTTGCAGAGTTTCTATTTCAACGGCTTGCCTGAACAGCAAGCGCACCTGGACCATCTGATTGAGTTCGTGACGGCGCACATTTCACGTTCAGTAACCGCCGCCGAGGTGTACTACTACCCTCCCCCGCATTCCGAGCTGAATCGTGAGTGCAAGGAAGCGTTTCGGGTCCTGGCAAAACTGGAAGCTGATGACGACTTTCAGCAGTTCCTGCGGGACAAGCCTGAACCGGATAATTCTCTGCTAGGCCGGGACTTTCTTTACGATCTGCTCTCCACCCTACTCAGCAGCGCCCGCTCGCCGGTACCCAACCCTCCCGAAACGTTCAGCATCGCCGACCGTTCGGTGATTCTGCGCCATGTGCCCACCTATTGGTACATCGACGTCGATGTGTTGCTGGATATCAACCGGCGCGTGGGTAATGGCCTTAAAAGTGACGGTTCGGTACGGTTCGACCTGGCGCTCAAGTATTACGCCATCCTCCCGTCCCATCCAAAAACCGGCGAACAGTGGAAATCGGTTCTTTATGGCTTGCAGGAACACTGCGCCCTGAAAAAACTCGGCCACGAAGGCAACATCAGCGATCTGCAGCATTTACTGGATGCGCCTGCTGACAAAAAGATCAAGTCTGTTATCCAAGAGATCCAGACACACACCCGTAAATCACTGTTCCAATGCGTGCTGCCGCCGACCTTTTCCTCATCACAGCAGGCCATGCTCAGCACCACGCCGACAGTCTTGCTTGAGCAGATTCTCAATAGTCCGAGCAACCTGGCGCTGGCCGAGCGTATCGCCAAGGCGCTGGACTGGTACGGCAGCCAAAAGGCGCAAACCTGCCCACAACCGGTGCTGGTGAAGTTGCTGTGGCGCGCACTGTGGCTGACGATCATCCCCAACCCACACTCGACGTTGGATAACGAATTGAAGTTATTCATCACGACGGGGGCGTCTTACCAGTCGATCCGCCAAGACCTGATCAGCCAGTATCACCACACCTTGTCGATCAGCACTGACGCGGCGCAACTGGCCATGTGCGTGGTCAAGGCCAATGTCGCCAGCGAAGTATGGGTGGCCGATATTCCCGATGACCTGCCCTACGCCGCCACCAGTACCTGGGTCAACTTCAGAAGCGGTTTTCTGCTGGCCGAAACACTTGCGCCCGGCTCATCGCGCCACATGAGCTTCGAGCAACTGCTCAACCTGACGGCGGAGCATTTTCGTGCCAGTGGCGATGACGTCAAACAACAGGCTCTCGTCGCGGCGGCCAAGCTGGGCCCTACCGTGCAATGGGCGCAGGCCAACGGCCTGATTGCCAGCCGAAAGTCGGGCCACTCCCGCGAGGAACTCACTCAGGCCGTCACCGCGCTGGAACAGCATGAGTATGAGGTGTTCAACGCGGTCCAGAACCTTGCGCTCCATCTGCCCAGCCGTTGGCGCTCGGCGTCGGACGCGGAGTACGACAAAGCCTTCCGTGAAGCCCTTGAGCGCCCGAGAAACGCCTACAAGGTACTGATCCAGTCCCTGCTTGCCCATCTGGGCAGTTGGACCCTGGATGTGGACCGGGACGAAATCACGGTGTACTCATTGAGAGAGGCCCTGAACAAGGTGCCCATCGAATATGAAACCAAACGCAAGGCCGATGCCGTTCGCTACCGCACGGGTTTTATTCTGCGCATCGTCAAGGCTCGCGATCCTTTCAGCGCCCTCTACGTCGAGGTGTTCCCCCTCGCCGGCGTGATTCGTCGACGTGGCGACATCGATACCTTGCCGCTCAATGGCAAAGTGGTCGAACTGCGTGACGCCATGAGTTGGTGCAAATACAGATTGGCCACCGAAGTGCCCTTTGATCGCGAGGCCTACCGCGAGAACAAAGCGCCCAGGCGCGGCAAAAAGGCCGAGATGATCGTTGAACAGGTCGGCGAAACATTGCCTGGCATCGATTCGCACATATCGCGCCCCTCATCGTTCGCGCCCAACACGCTGTATGCGCCACGCAGTGAAGCGCTGGCGAGCATGATCGCCCGCGAGCTGTTTTTTTGCGACGAAGAAGCCCTGCTGGAAAAAACCCGCAAAGACACACGCGAAGTGGACATCGGCGCAGAGGTACTCGAAGATTTGGCGTTCTGGGGCAAGATATTTGTCCCGTTCTGGGCCGGTATCGAAGACATCGCCTCCGGCGATCCCCAGCGCATCAAATCCGGCGTCGCCAGCTTGTTCATCGACATCGTGGCTTTCGCATTGCCGGTGGGTCGGTATGTGGCCGGCTCTACCCGCCTGCTCATCCAGGCGGGCAAAACCGGGCTGCGCCTGGCGATGCCGAAACTGGCGAAACTGACGGGAAAACTGGTGATTGCCACCCTGCAGGAATTCAACCCACTGGCCGCCCTGCCCAGCCTGCTCAGGCTGGCGCGCATGGGCATGCTCAAGTTGGGTCACAAACTGATGCGCCAGACGAAACGGGGCATCGCCCAACTGCGCGATGGGACAATCGCCGCCAGGCACATGCGTTCGGTCGATCCTGACAGTTGGAAGCCGCTGCTGGCTGGCGATCGACTGTTTACTGTCGACGGTTTTGCCAATATCCCGATGCGTAACGTCGGCAGCCTCGACGCCCCCGATTATCGCCTGATCGACGCCGCCTCAAATACCGCCTTCGGGCCGCGTTATCGAGAGCCGATCACAGTCATCAGCAACAGCAGCCCGTTGATCCGTCGATACGCGGTCGACCCCGAGTTGATCAGGGGCCTGACGCCCGACGCTCGCGGCCTCTTCTCCCGAGCGGACTACAATCAAAAGTTCATCTGCAATATCGATGATAAGGGCAAGATCGCGGTGTACCAGGTACGCGACAATTCCTATGGGTTTATTCAGGAGACCGCCGCAGGCGCCGACAACAGCTTTTCGATCGTACTGGTCAATCCAAAGACCAACCGCGACTTATCGATCACGCTGTCCTCGGTCGAGCCCGGTCACTGGTACTCAAGCCAGATCAAATTGGCAGGCGGCGCGCCGGATGCACCCAACGTGGTAACGCCATCGATACTGCTGAAATGGACCGAGGCCAGCGAAGAGGCCCTGAAAAAAACCATGGACACCTTCGTCAGCACTTACAACCTGAACCCCACTGCATTTCGCCAGTTCGTCAACAGCCGCAACACCCTGGCGCGCAGAGGCCAACAGATGCTGGACCGTGTGGGAACCGCCCGTTCCAGCGTGACCTACGACCACCTGGAGCGCTGGAGCAAGGTATCCCAACGTGAGCGCAACAGCCTCACCCTTGAAGGCTTCGCCGCCGACCACAACCTTGACCCGGTGGACTTTGCCGAGCATGTAAACCTGGACGGCAGCTACCGGGCGGCAGGCAAGGTGCTGGCCAAGTATGCCAGCGGCGGCGACTTCGATGTGCTGACGCCCGAGCACTTGAAAGCCTGGAACACACACTACAACGCCGCCAATTCACGGGTCTCGATGCTCTCGTTTGTCGAAGCCAAAAACCTCAACCCGGTGATATGGCGCAGTTACGTCAATGACAATGGCAGCATGACCCGCGCCGGTCGGGAGATGTGGCTGTTCGGACAAAGAAGCCCGCTGGACCAGCCGGTCGCCAGGAAACGGCCTGCACCGCCCCCTACCGCAGGCAGTTCAAAACGCCCGCGCCTGGAAGACAACACCCCACCCACGCGGCGCCGATCAACCTCGATCACAGGCTCTTTTGATCATAAAATCAACAACAACGCGGCAATTTTGCAAGATCCGACCGACATCAGGCGCAGCTTGACCCTCGAGCTTGAAGGCCCGCTGCACACCATCGAGATTACCGACGCCAACCGTTTTTTTGACGAGTTCACTGGCCTGCAACACGTCGAAGTCAAAGAAGCTGCGACCAAAAGTATCCGAGAATGGATCTCCAAGGAGGGCAGCCATCATCGCCGCCTTGATCGGCTGTTGGAGGTCAAGAAACTGGCAAATGGCCCGGAGCGCGGCCTGTCGGTGGTGGCCAAGACCGATATAAAGCGTTTCGATGTCCTTGGGCCGTACACCGGCAAGCTGCATCGGGATCAAGCCTCGATCAATGCCGAGATTCTCGAAAAAGGCGAGGCGGCCGTCGGTACGTATTTATTCCAGACCAACACCCAAGGCGCGACCATCAGCGGCCACGGCAACAGCAGTACGCTGAGCCTGATCAATGCGGTCAAGGTGCCGAACCTGCCCGATGTTGGCATTGAAAATGTCGGCGCCCTGTATGTAGGCAAGTACATGGTGTTTTTAATCGCTTGGCGAGATATCCCTGCCGGGACCGAGTTGCTGATGGATTACGGGAAAGCCTACTGGAAATACATGAGGCCCTGAGGCCCCAGCCCTAATGAGCTTGCCGAGAGGGTATCGCGTCATCAATGCCAAACCAGCGTTTGAGCCTGCGGTGCGTGCCCCTCTCCAACACGTGGTAGCTGGCGAATGCGCCCAGCGCAATGATGACGATACATACAGGCACCATGGTGTAGGGGTCTACCCCACGGTGCTCGATGGCCCAGCGTCCAGCGCATAGAACCAGGACATGAAGCAGGTACACCGAGTAGGAACAATCCCCCAGCATTTTTATACAGCGCGAGCCGCGCAAATACGGCTCCAGCGCCACACAACTGATCACCAGCACAGCGCTGGGCAGGCCCCATTCCAACGCACGGGGGACATCCGCGCCGTGATAGATCGCCGCCAGTGCCGCCATGATCCCCAGCAACGCCAACCACGGCCTGGCCCGGCACAGGCCGCGGCGATACAGCATGCCGATCGCCACGCCCATGAGAAACTCCAGGACAATGTCATCATGGTAAAACCCATCAGCCAAATCGAAGGCGGGGCCGCTGAAGTACCACACCAGGTACAGCAACACCGCCACCACCCATAGCCGATAGGCTTCAGGCACTAGCAAGGCAACCGCAAACAGACAGTAGAACAGCATCTCGAAATTCAGCGTCCAGCCCACGTCCAGCAAGGGATAGACGCCATAGCCCGCGGGGTTTTGCGCCGGGATAAAGAACATTGAAAGGAGTATATGGCCGAGTTCGAGCTCAACGTCCGCAAACATCGAAGGCATGGCCGCCGCCAGCCCGGCCAACAGCACGGTATAGAACCAATAGGCCGGCGCAATCCTGGCTACGCGCATCAGCATGAAACGCCAAGGTGTCAGCGCTTTATCGGCAGTTGCGAGGAAAATCACCAAGCCGCTGATGACGAAGAACACATCCACGCCAGCGCCGCCCTTTTCGACTAACAGGTCCTCCAGCGCGTTGTGGGCCTCGAAGTTGAAAAACAGCTGCATGACGTGGTGCCCCACCACCAGCCATGCCGCCAACGCGCGTAGCAACTGCACTGAAATCAACATCGGCATCCCCTTTCCAGTCCGTAGGTAGATATCCGACTGCTTCAGCCCCCGCATGGAGAAATGACCGGATCAATAGCAGTAGTTATAGGTTCTCGTAGCGGTTCATGTCCAATACGCCCTCTTCCACCGGCGTGGTTTCGTGGATATATCGCGACAAGTCATGGAAGTACTGCCAGAACAGCGGGTGACTGCGACGCACACCCCAGCGGTCGACAATTTTCTCGAAGCTCTTGGCGTCCTTGGCTTGCTCCATTTGCGCGACAAACTCAGGCACTTGCCGGGCCGGGATATTGAACATGAAGTTCGGGTAGCTGCTGAGCACGCCTGGGTAGATCGTCACTGTGTCCAGGCCCGGCTGATAGCGATACGCCTCTCCCAGCAGGAACGCCACGTTACTGTGGGCACGGTTGCGCAGCAGGCTGTAGACCTCGCGCTTGCCGTTGGCGGTTTCGATGCGCAGCATGGTGGCTTCGGGCAATTGGTCGATCACCTTGAGCCCTGCCGCCGGCCGTGAGGTCAGGCGGCTCAGCGCTTGTTCGGCATCCTGCAAGGCCGGGTCGATGCCGTCGCGGGAGCAGAACGCACCGCTGCAGCGGTTGATCGGGTCGGGGCTGGCGTTCAAATGGCCGTAGCGGGTCAGCAACTGGTTGGCGAAGTCACGCTTGGGGTCCTTCTCGCTCAGGTGCAAACCACTGGCCTTGTCATCGTCAATCGCCTCGTAGTCCAGCCACAGCTTGAGCTTGCCGCTGTTCTGGTACCAGTCGTCCATGAAGTCTTCGCGGGTATCCGCTGGCATCAAGCGCAGGAAGTTCTGCTCGGCGCCGTTGCGGATCAGGTCGAAATACAGGCGGGTCTGGGCCTGGTGCGAGACGTTGCCGAACACATCGAAATTCACCGCCAACTGGTAATAGGTGCGCTCCAGCAGTGGGTAGTCGAACAACCACATCGTCTGCGGGACCTCGCCAATCAGGCCCTTGGTCACCGAGGCGCTGTCGAAATGGCGGAAAATGCTCAACAAGGCATTGTCATTGCCCGCCCACAATGTCGACCAGCTCGGCGCCGGCAGGTCTGCATAGTTGTCACGGCGCAGGGCTTCGTACTGGTTGCGCTTGTCGCGATAGGCCAGCCACAGGCTCAGCACACTGCCCACGTCGTCA
This sequence comes from Pseudomonas sp. AP42, assembly GCF_001728935.1. Classification (NCBI taxonomy): domain Bacteria; kingdom Pseudomonadati; phylum Pseudomonadota; class Gammaproteobacteria; order Pseudomonadales; family Pseudomonadaceae; genus Pseudomonas; species Pseudomonas sp. AP42. The sequence continues at coordinate 34,802 of NZ_LYSO01000050.1, read as the reverse complement.
TTCTGCCCAGGCATGGCCAGCAACGGCGTGGCCTGGCCGCGATAACGCGCATCGGTGATGTACAGGTCGTGGTCGGGGTCCTGGAACAGCGTCCAGAAGTTATCGCGGATCACGTCCGTGGCGATCTGCCCACGGCACACCGGCCCGCGAATGAAGGTACGCACGAAGTACTCGGCGTTATCGAGCATGAATTGGTAACGCGCTTTGGCCGGTATGGCTTCGAATGTCGCGAACGGGTTGGCGCGGCTGCCGGGGCCGTAGCCTGGCAAGGCAGTGACCTGCCAGTCGCCGCCGTAGAACAGCGCCTTGATCCGCGCCATCTTCGCCGCGCTGAAGGGGTAAGTGATGTGGGTTTTATGCACGATCACACCCTGCACCGGCCACAGGCGGTAATACACTTGGGTGCCTGGGTCGTCGTTGGGGCGACGGGTGGCGATCAGGTCAATCGGCTGGCCACTGGGCGTGCGCGAACGCACCCACTGGAAGTAATGCCCCGGCTCGCCGTTCTCGAAGTAGATATGCGCCAGGAACAAATGCTCGAACAGCCAGCGCGCCACCAGGCTTTCCCGGGCGCCCGGCTGGTTGAACAGGTTTTCCCACTGTTGCACTTGCAACGCTTCCCTGGCGCTCGGCGCCAGGCCCTGCTCGTCAATCGGCGCGCCGGAGGCCAGCCAGCGTTGCAGGGTCTGGTATTGCTGGTCGGTCAGGCCGGTGACGGCCAGCGGCATGCCTTCCTGGGGATGAGCACCGGCATAGGCAGTGAACTCGCCGGGCGTTGCGCACATATTGTCGCGGTTGAGCCCCAGCACAATGTTCTCGGGCAGCTTGGCATTGGGCGCCAGCGGCGCGTTATGCCCCAGCTCCAGCATGCGCGCCATCAGCGCAGCCTGGCTGCCCTGGGCGTCCAGCACCGAATAGAAGCCCTTCTGCTGCCACGCCTGTTTGCCGAAGGCGTCATAAAACAAACGGGTGGTGGGCGTGGCCTGGCTGCGCTCACCGTCATACACCGGCATCTTGCTTGCGCCTCGCGCTGCGCCCTCGGCACTGCCCAGGTTGAGCTGGCAGGCGGAGTCATAGCAGGCGTGGCAGGCCACGCATTTTTCAGTAAAAATCGGTTGGATGTCGCGGGTGTAGGAAATCGCCGAAGCGGGACCTGCCGCCTGAGCGCTGCTGGCTATCAAGGCCAGGACGGCGCTGACGATTAAACGAAGTGACATGTATCCGGTCCCGATTCAAGGCGTGCGGTGTTTGAAGTGGCGTGATTCTACCGGGCCATGCACCTCAGCAACATGAGCGATATTCATGCAAAAGCTCTACATGCTCCAAAAGCCCGCAGGTTTGTTATGATTCACGCCCTCCGAAATGCCTGACCAGAGTAGTCCCATGTCCGACCGAAGCGTTCGTCTGCAAGCCCTTCACCACGCCCTCAAGGAACGTATCCTGATCCTGGACGGTGGCATGGGCACGATGATCCAGAGCTATAAGCTCGAGGAGCAGGACTACCGTGGCAAACGCTTCGCCGATTGGCCAAGCGACGTCAAGGGCAACAACGACCTGCTGGTGCTGACCCGTCCCGACGTGATTGGAGGGATCGAGAAGGCGTACCTGGACGCTGGCGCCGACATTCTGGAAACCAACACCTTCAACGCCACGCGCATCTCCATGGCCGACTACGGCATGGAAGAACTGGCCTATGAACTGAACGTGGAAGGCGCACGCCTGGCGCGCAAAGTCGCCGACGCCAAGACCCACGAAAACCCGGCCAAGCCGCGCTTCGTGGCCGGCGTACTGGGCCCGACCAGCCGCACCTGCTCGCTGTCGCCCGACGTGAACAACCCCGGCTACCGCAACGTGACCTTCGATGAACTGGTCGAAAACTACACCGAGGCCACCCAGGGCCTGATCGAAGGCGGCGCCGACCTGATCCTGATCGAAACCATCTTCGACACCCTCAACGCCAAGGCCGCGATCTTCGCCGTGCAAGGCGTGTTCGAAGCCCTGGGTATCGAACTGCCGATCATGATTTCCGGCACCATCACCGACGCCTCCGGCCGCACCCTGTCGGGCCAGACCACCGAAGCATTCTGGAACTCCGTGGCCCACGCCAAGCCGATCTCGGTGGGCTTGAACTGCGCCCTGGGCGCCAGCGAATTGCGCCCCTACCTGGAGGAGTTGTCGAACAAGGCCAACACCCATGTGTCGGCGCACCCCAACGCCGGCCTACCCAACGAGTTCGGCGAGTACGACGAACTGCCGGCGCAAACCGCCAAAGTCATTGAAGAGTTTGCTCAAAGCGGCTTCCTGAACATCGTCGGCGGTTGCTGCGGCACCACGCCAGGGCATATCGAAGCCATCGCCAAGGCCGTGGCCGGTTATGCACCGCGCCCGATCCCGGAGATTCCCAAAGCCTGCCGCCTGTCGGGCCTGGAGCCGTTCACCATCGACCGCAGTTCGTTGTTCGTCAACGTCGGCGAACGTACCAACATCACAGGCTCGGCCAAGTTCGCCCGCCTGATCCGTGAAGACAATTACACCGAAGCCCTCGAAGTCGCCCTGCAGCAGGTAGAAGCCGGCGCCCAGGTGATCGACATCAACATGGACGAAGGCATGTTGGATTCGAAGAAGGCCATGGTGACCTTCCTCAATCTGATCGCTGGTGAGCCGGACATCTCCCGCGTACCGATCATGATCGACTCCTCCAAGTGGGAAGTGATCGAAGCCGGCCTCAAGTGCATCCAGGGCAAGGGCATCGTCAACTCCATCAGCATGAAGGAAGGCGTGGAGCAGTTCATTCACCACGCCAAGCTGTGCAAGCGCTATGGCGCGGCGGTGGTGGTGATGGCCTTCGACGAAGCCGGCCAGGCCGACACCGAAGCGCGCAAGAAAGAAATCTGCAAACGCTCCTACGACATCCTGGTCAACGAAGTGGGCTTCCCACCGGAAGACATCATCTTCGACCCGAACATCTTCGCGGTCGCCACCGGTATCGAAGAGCACAACAACTACGCCGTCGACTTCATCAACGCCTGTGCCTATATCCGTGACGAGCTGCCGTATGCGCTGACCTCCGGTGGCGTGTCCAACGTGTCGTTCTCGTTCCGTGGCAACAACCCGGTGCGCGAAGCGATCCACTCGGTGTTCCTGCTGCATGCGATCCGCGCGGGCCTGACCATGGGCATCGTCAACGCCGGCCAGTTGGAGATCTACGACCAGATCCCGGCCGAGCTGCGTGACGCCGTGGAAGACGTGGTGCTCAACCGCACGCCGGACGGCACCGACGCCCTGCTGGCGATTGCCGACAAATACAAGGGCGACGGCAGCGTCAAGGAAGCCGAAACCGAGGAATGGCGTGGCTGGGAGGTCAACAAGCGCCTGGAACATGCGCTGGTCAAGGGCATCACCACGCACATTGTCGAAGACACCGAGGAATCGCGCCTGTCGTTTGTGCGCCCGATCGAAGTGATCGAAGGCCCGCTGATGTCGGGCATGAACATCGTCGGCGACCTGTTTGGCGCCGGTAAGATGTTCCTGCCCCAGGTGGTGAAATCCGCCCGCGTGATGAAGCAGGCGGTGGCGCACTTGATCCCGTTCATCGAGCTGGAAAAAGGCGACAAACCCGAAGCCAAGGGCAAGATCCTCATGGCCACGGTCAAGGGCGACGTGCATGACATCGGCAAGAACATTGTCGGCGTGGTGCTCGGTTGCAACGGCTATGACATCGTCGACCTGGGCGTGATGGTACCGGCGGAGAAGATCCTGCAGGTGGCCAAGGAACAGAAATGCGACATCATTGGCCTGTCCGGCCTGATCACGCCGTCCCTGGACGAAATGGTGCACGTGGCCCGCGAGATGCAGCGCCAGGATTTCCACCTGCCGCTGATGATCGGTGGCGCCACCACTTCCAAGGCGCACACGGCGGTGAAGATCGAGCCCAAATACAGCAATGACGCGGTGATCTACGTCACCGACGCCTCCCGCGCCGTGGGCGTGGCCACGCAGTTGCTGTCCAAGGAGCTGAAGGCCGGTTTCGTCGAGAAAACCCGCCTGGAATACATCGACGTGCGTGAGCGCACCTCCAACCGCAGCGCACGTACCGAGCGCTTGAGCTACGCCGCCGCCATCGCCAAGAAGCCGCAGTTTGACTGGAGCGACTACACGCCAGTGGTGCCGACCTTCACCGGCGCCAAGGTGCTGGACAATATCGACCTCAACGTGTTGGCCGAGTACATCGACTGGACACCGTTCTTTATCTCCTGGGACCTGGCCGGCAAATTCCCGCGCATCCTCACCGATGAAGTGGTGGGTGAAGCCGCCACCGCGCTGTACGAAGACGCCCGGGCCATGCTCAAGAAGCTGATCGACGAAAAACTCATCAGCGCCCGCGCCGTGTTTGGTTTCTGGCCGACCAACCAGGTGCAGGACGATGACCTGGAAGTCTACGGCGACGATGGCCAGCCGATTGCCCGGTTGCATCACCTGCGCCAACAGATCATCAAGACCGACGGCAAGCCGAACTTCTCCCTGGCTGACTTCGTCGCGCCTAAAGACAGCGGCGTGACCGACTACATCGGTGGTTTTATCACCACCGCCGGCATCGGCGCCGAAGAAGTCGCCAAGGCTTACCAGGACGCGGGCGACGACTACAACTCGATCATGGTCAAGGCCCTCGCTGACCGCCTGGCCGAAGCCTGCGCCGAATGGCTGCACCAGCAGGTGCGTAAAGAGCATTGGGGTTACGCCAAAGATGAGCAACTGGACAACGAAGCGCTGATCAAGGAGCAATACAGCGGCATCCGCCCTGCCCCCGGCTACCCGGCGTGCCCGGACCACACCGAGAAGGCCCAGTTGTTCCAGTTGCTCGACCCCGAGGCCCGCGAAATGCAGGCCGGGCGCAGCGGAGTGTTCCTTACCGAGCACTACGCGATGTTCCCGGCGGCGGCGGTCAGTGGCTGGTACTTCGCCCACCCGCAGGCGCAATACTTCGCCGTGGGCAAGGTCGACAAGGACCAGGTCACCAGCTACACCGCACGCAAAGGCCAGGACCTGGCCGTGACCGAGCGCTGGCTGGCGCCGAACCTGGGTTACGACAACTGACAGAGCGAGGCCGAACTCGGTCAAAATGTGGGAGCGGGCTTGCTCGCGAAAGCAGAGTGTCAGTCACTGATAAGTTGACTGAAGCACCGCATTCGCGAGCAAGCCCGCTCCCACATTAGTTCTCAGCGGATGCTGGCCAGGCGTTGTATCTCCATGCGCGACAACTGCATCAATTTCAGGTTACGCGCGGTCGCCCGCTCCACCTCGAGCCGATTCAGCGCTTCTTCGTAGCGGCGCAGGCTCTGGGCATCGGCACGCTCGGCGTGCTCGTCCTCCAACGCTTCGTACTTCTGCGCAAGCTCCTTGTTTAGCGCATCGAACTGTTCGGGGTAGCGCTCTTGCAGGTACCGAGCCCAATGATCCTGAGCGACCAGGTACTCGATGAACTCATCGGAGCCTTCCTGGGCGAGGATGCTGGCTTGGATCTGCGCGCGCCGTGTGCCTTCGATCGGGCGACCATAGGCCATGTACTCCGGTTGCCCCGGCAGTTCCAAACCGTCGGGCCAGCCACGAGTCAAGCCGATGCGATACCTCAAGCGCTCTTCGGCCCGGTCCAGGCCTGTGGCCGACGCTTCGGCCAGTTGATCGACCCGGTCGAGCCGGAACAACTGCCGCGACAAATCCAGCAGCGCTCGCCCTCGAAGATCAGGCCTTTGCAGCGGGATGCCGTGCAGGGCTCGGTACTCGAAGACCCGCACCTCCATCTGACTGAAGGTGAGGATACGCCCGTCAATACAGGTGCCGTGTGTTTCAGCCTCGACGAACAACAGGCTGCGCAACTCGGCGTTTGTGGTGGCGGCCTCGATCACATCCCACACGCGCTGCGTCAGGCTGGCGCGGTTGAAGTTGAACTCCGAAGTCAGGCGCAGGCTCGATATCAACCAGAAAAACCGGTCATGGTCAGGGGCGTGCGCCAGCAGCTCCCACAGCGCCGTGCGCTGCGTTATCTGCCCAGGGTTGGAACCTTCCAGCCAGGGCTCCAGCGACGCGTTGGCCACCGTGCGCTGCAGCTCGGGCACCGCCTCCACGGGCTCGACGGCAGCGCCCAGATCGCCACCGGAATCGCCGTCCGAGTCATCGGAATCGGGGTCGGAACCGGAGTCCGAATCGCTGTCGGAACCGGCGTCGAAGCGTTGATGCCAGGCGTCAAGCTCTGCCCGGTTGAACCCCATCAACCGAGTGAGCTGGTGCGTATTGGCGTATTGGTACAGCGCCTCACGGGTATCAAGCGTCAAGGTGTGGTTACCCGACAAGTCAGTGCCTGCCACCAACGCATCATGGGCGCCACTGAGCAGGCCGGGCGGCAAGCTGGTTAGCACATTGCCGCTCAGGTCCAAGCGGGTCAGGTGCGGGGCGACCAACACCCCTTCAGGCCATGTCGACAGGCTGTTGTAGCTCAGGTCCAGCGTCTCAAGGCCACTGAACGCGCTGGCATCGAACGCCTCCAGGTCGTTGTGGCTCATGTCCAGCCAGCGCAAGCGCTCGGCGCCCGCCTGGGTGGGCAGAGCGGGTGCCTCTGTGAACAGGTTGGTGGCCAGTTCCAGCCGTTCAAGTTGCGTCATGCCTGCAACCGCATCAGGCAGTGCTGACAGTTGGTTACCGCTGAGTATCAGGCGGTTTGCCCGCGTGAAGGCGCCCAGAAATTCGTTACTGCCTTGGGCCGTCAGCCTGACGCCGGTTAAATCGAGCGTGCGGATATGGTCAAAGGCCAGGTTCAGCGCGGGCAGATCGCCGGTCCTCAGCGCCCTCAGGCTCAATGTGTCCCCCACCTCCCCGGTGCGTCCCGCCGTCACGCCTTGCTGCCAGGAAAAGCGGATAGACTCTGCCGCTCGCGTACGGGTGAACGCGACGGTGTCGCCATCGGCAATCCGTATTTCTCGACTGAATACCCAGCCATTCAAGGTTCGCGTGAGTGCCTCAAAGGTCCGCTGCCATTGACTGAGCAGCGTATCGAGTTGCGCGTCACTCATGCCGGCTTGGCGCAACTGCTCGATCCTTGCCGCTCCTTGCTCATCGTTCAACATGGCATTCACACGGCGCAAGCGCACGACGAAGCTGAGGGGGTACCCAGGGTCTTCAGGTAGCTCCCGCCAAGGCAATAAATACCGGGACAACGACGCAGCCGTCTCCTGGGGCGGAAATGGCCAGGGCTCTTGAGCCAGGGCAAAACGGCTCAATGCGCCTTCTGGCAGCCCCCTCTGCCGCTCGATGCGATTACGCGCCGCCGTCAATGCTGCCTCACCTTGCGTGCTCAGCGGGTTACCCGCCAGTTCAGTACGCAACAGCATATCCGCGTGGCTCAGGGCGCCTGGGGCCACACTCGTCAACGCGTTGTCACGTATGTCCAGGCAGGCTAACTGCGCAAGGTTTTCGGCACCGGTCGGCCATGCCTGCAACAACGTTTCGCGCAGATTCAAGGCGGTCAGTTTCGTCATCGCGCTGACATTCAAACGCCCCAGCCGGTTGTACTGCAGGTTCAACACCTGCAGATTCTTCATCCCATCAAATTGAGCCTGCACCGCTGGGGTCACCACGATATGGTTATCGGACAGGTTCAGGTGGGTCAGAGATGGCAGCACGTCGGTGGCGACAGGTACGTCGCTGAGGTGGCTGTAGCGCACTTCCAGTTGCTCTACCCCGCCAAACGCGTGAACAAAGCCTTTGAGCTGGTCGGCGGGCACATCCTCGAGCCAGCTCAGCTTGAGCGTTTTCACATGGGAAAACGTACCGGCTGGCAACACCGGCAACTCGTCAATTTTATCGCTGCTCAACTCGGCAGCGGTGGGCAGGTCAAAGGCTGGCAGTTCGAACACCGAACCGTCAAACGTATCGACCTGCCCGCTGAGCTCATCGTCGAGCTTGACCCCGTAGCGCTTACGCACAGCCCAGCTCCAGCTTTTCTCAAGCGCCGTCAGGATGCGCGCGTTATACCCCGCCTCCCAGTGCGCTACGCGAAACTTGTGCCTGATGCCCAGCAGCGTGGACGGCTGATAAAACTGTTTGAAGATACCCAGGTGTTCTTCGCGCAGCGCCTGGAGCGCATTCATGCGTGTTTGCGGGGTCTTCCAGGTGCTCATGAGCGCGTTGGCCACTCGCTCGGCAACCGTCTTTTCGCCCATCAGCAACGTCAGTTCTCCCTGGGCGAAACCTCTGACCATTTCATCCAGATTCACCAGGTGCGGACCCGCGGTGCCGGCGTAATTCTTGACGTGTTCGTAGGCCGGCTTGAATGCTTCATAGCTCAATTGCGACCAGTCCAGCGACAGCCCGCGCCACAGCCGCTCATACCCGGTGTAAAGGCTGTCCGGGAGTTTGAGGACTTTGGTTTGCGCCAGGTCCAGGCGCTCCAGCAGCGCCAGTTGCTGGACATAAGCCGGCCATTGCAACGTCACATTAGGCGCAACGACTTTCAACGTTTTGAGCTGGTTCAGCGGTGTTAGGTCCAGGCTGTCGAGGCGTGCGCTCTGATAGCCAAAGTAGCCGATCTCCAAGCGCTCAAGGCCGGTCAATGTTGCCAGCCTGGCGGGAAACTGCTCCGCCAGCTCCGACGCCCTGAAGGTCAGCTTCAAGTGCTTGAGGCCTTCCAGGCGCGCCAGCGAGAACGGCACGTTGGTCAACAACGGACGTGGCACGCGCTCAGCGCGCAAGCCTTGGGTGGCTTCGATGGACAGGCTTTCAAGCTTGGGAAAATAGCGCAGAAACTCGTCGATATTACCGTCATGCAAGGCGGCACCACTGACGTTCAACTCGCGCACATGGGAAAAATTCGCGGTCAGGGGCGGCAGCGGCGTATCCAGGTTCAGCGACAAGACCTCGGCACCGGTCACCTTGCCGGCCAGCACGGCCTGGCGCCAACTGCGCTTGAGGGCCTGGGCGGCCAACAGGTGGTAATGGCGCTCGGCGGGCGCTGCGCGACTGATCCAGTCATCCAGTGTTGCCTGCATCTGGCGGTTTTCTTCAAACAACGCCCTGAGTCGCTCCGCAATCGCCCGGACGTCGTTGCCCGCCTGCCGCAGCTCAAGGATAAAGTCATCGACTTGGGCGTCGGTCAAATCCGGGTAGATCTTGCGTACTTCGCGGATAACCGCTTGACGATGGTCCGGCACGCGCCCACTGGCGTAATAGCCCTTGAGTACGCCGTTGACGCGCACAGGGGGTTTGAACCAGCGGGTCTTGGGTTCCAGCCACTCTACGGCTTGCATGCGATAGGCATCGGCCTGTTCGATGATTTTTGCCTGCAGCGCAGCGTGCTGGCTCACCTGCGGCACGCCCAGACTCTGGCGTGCATCATCAGGCAAGGCATGCATCAGCGAGGCGAAAAAATTATCGCCATGGCTGGGCAGGCTATTGAGGGCTTCACCGCGCTCATCGAAGGCTTGGTAGGCTGGCCCCTGTTTGACCAGGTACTTTTTCTCACTCGCAGCCTCAGGCCCGATGCTGTCTAGCAACGCACCGTCGACACGGCCATCACGCACTTGCAGGCGTAGCGTCGACGGCCAGCCCGGCAATGTCTGCAGGGTATGCAGCGCCAGCCGGCGCGTGTCCGCCGTGGCAATGGCTTCGCGGCGCAAGCCGGCATAGGCGCGCACCAGGCGCCCTTGGCGGGCATACCAGCGTGCTTCCTCCAGCATGTTCAAGGGCACGCGCGTTGCGCTGTCGAACGCTGCCAGCTCGTCCGCCTGGGCGTGTTCGAGCACGGCGTGCGCCGCCGATTCACTGAGCCCGGGGCAATTACGCTGCAGCCGGCGCACACGCGGGTCCACCGCTTCGGTGCCGGTATAGATACTGTCAAAAATCGCCGGTTTGCGCTGGCGAGCATAGTCGGCCAGCTGCTTGCTGAATTCCAGCGTGCGCGCCTCGCTCACCCGCGCCGCCTCGGCGCCGAGCAGCTTCACGCGCTCGGACTCATCCAGGGCCTGCAGAATACGCTCGGGCAGTTCGCCGCCCAGGATATGCTCACGGCTGACCTTGATGGTCGCGCCAATGCGCGAACGCCCGGCGCCATATTTGACCGGTTTGGCCGTCAACGCCGGGCCGTCGATGACTTCCAGCGCCCGCCCCTGGGGCCACCTGGGCATTTCCACAATCAAGGGCAGTGCATACAGGTACAGCTCATCAATGGGTTTGCTGCCCTCCAGTTGCTCGATCACGTCAGCGGCGGCGGTGTCCGCCTTGAACAAGCGCATCGCTTCCAACAGCTCGGGCGGCGCGACCGTGCGCTCAACGTGCACCTTGCGCAGGGTGTTGTCGCTGACACCGCTGATATCCGCCAGCTTGAGCAATGCCTCGTCAGTGAAGCCTTCGGTGGCATGCCCGATACGCCGTAACAGCGTGAGGCGGTCCCATTCCAGCGGGCGCTCCAACGTGTGTTGCCAGGCCCCGTGGCCGTTATGTTCAAGGATTGGCTGGTAAGCCTGGGGATCGCTGGGGTGCTTGATCCGCCATTTGCGCAGCGACGTGTCGTACGTCTGCTCGTAAGCCTGGGCGCCGAGGCGGACATAGGTCTTGCCGTCTTTCACATATTGGCCCAAGGCATTGGGACTCAGCGTGTTCTCCAGCACCACCGGGCTGGCATAACGGTCCAGGCTGGCTCGCCACAGCCGGGTGCGACCATTGGGCAGCGTCACCTCGTTCAGCGTTTCAATCACAGGCTCCGCCTTGGCTGCCCGCCAACTGACCGCAGCGCCCACGCCGGCCATGATCGCGATCTGCGCGAGGTTTTCGGCGACGTCCACCAAGTGCGCCTTGGCCGCTTGCAAATCCCCTTCGCCCCACTCTACCGCGCCTTCGAGCGTCTCATAGAGCAACTGCCCAGCCATCACTCCCATCATCACCTCGCCGAGTACCGGCACGAACATCGAGGCGATGTTCAGCCCAAGCATGCCGATCTCCAGCAGGTGTGCGAGCTTGGCGTCACGCGCCTTGGCATCCACCTCAGCGGTGGGTACCGCGTGGGCGCGGGCGTCGGCGATCAACTGTTCGCGGTGTTGCTCGAAGAAATACTTCCAGGGGTCGATGTTCGCCGCCCAAATGCCCTTGCCGGCTCGGGTGCGTGTAGACGGCGCAAGATAGGGGGCGTTGTTGGGTTCCAGTTTGGCAGGCGCTTGGGGTGGCAACTCCTTGATGCCCGTGATGAACTGCGGCGTGGTGAAGTCCAGGAGTTTCTTCCATGGCGAACGCCAGATGTCCGTCGGGGAGTCGGCGGCCTTCTGGGTGAACTGGCTGAAGTAGTAAGCCCGCTTTGCATAGGGCACGAACCGACTGAAGAATGCCTGGTACGGCGTCGGCGCAGGGTCGGCGCGCTTGTCGGCATCGCGCTCGGTAAACAGGCGCTTGAACTCTTTTTCCATTTGCGCCCAGGTATAGCGCTTGAGCGGATGCACCGGATCCTGGGGGATGTAAATGATCAGCTCATCGGGGTAGGTGTATTTCTTGCAGATCAAGAACACCATGCAGCCGGTCATCCTGAGCTTCATCAGGCCCAGGGTCCTGAACCACACTTGCTTGTCGCCCATCCACGGGTGAATTTCGCCCTCGATCACCGAGAGGATCATGCGCTGGTCGGCAGGCTGGATGTCTCCAGTCAACACGGCCTGCTCGGCGGCGGCCTTCAATGCAGCCTTCTGGCTGGCAATGAAGTGCTCGCGCAGGGTGACGTGTGCAGCGCCCTCCTCAGGGTAAAAAAACGACTGCAGATACGCTTGGTATTTGGCGCCGATATCCAGGCTGCGGCACAGGCTGAGGAACTGGCTGACCTTGAGGTTGAGCGTCACCGAATGGTAAGTGCCGGGGGTGCTGGTCGCCTCCATGAACCCCGAGGTCTTGTGGTACGCCCCTTCCTTGCACTCATAAGCTTCGAAGTTATGCAGGGCCGCCTCCAGCATCGACAGCTTCAGGAACTGGAAGTCCGACACCTCGACTTCGAGAATTCCCACCGCCAGCGGCCGGCGCAGGCACAGCAAGGTTTTATCGACGTCCACCTCCACTTGGTATTGGTCTTTCAACGCCTTGAGCAACAAGGGCCTGGCGAAGGCGTCGATGTCCTGGAAGCTGGCCATGGTTTTGTCCAGCTGGGTCTGTGCGGTAAAGCTCGCCAGGAAGCTGGCCGCCAATGCCTTGCGTTGCTCGGGCGAGGCTTTTTCGAGCCAGGCAGGCTGCGGCGTGGCGGCGTCCTTGAGCGCTTGCTTGCGCGCAGGTGTGGCCTCGATCAGCCAGGAGGGGCTGGCGCGTTCGAGGAAGTCGCCGTGCAAGCTCTGCGTCGCGGCAGGCGAGGAAGGTTGGGTTACATCAGCCATCGGGTCACTCCTTTGATATGGAGTGCCAGAACACCATGCTGGGTGCCGCGCCAAGCGGTGCATATATGGCGCCCGGCGGCTCAAGCGCCGTCGGCGGTATCCCTATACCGTCGGTGCGGTGACGAAATTCGATTTGCTATGGCTGGCCCGCAGAACGGTGCCAACCACCCTCGAATTCAAACAGACAATGGATTTCGTCATGCCCAACCCCGCACCGCCCCCTCCAACTGTTTTTGAGCAACTGCCTGCCCAGGCGGTCCACGCCCGTTTCGCATCGCGTCCAGCCTTGTACTCGGTGGTATTCAACGCCCTGCGCAGGGGGATTGTGGAGCACTATCCAACGCTGCAACTGAACCTGCGCTCGGTCAAGCTCGCCACACCCCATGCCGAGGGGCACTACACCTACCCCTCGTTGATGGAGATTGCGATCGCGCATGTGCTGAAACCACAGTTGATGGACCTGCACCCGCAGCGCGAGCTGCCGTACTACCTGACCCAGCAGCCCCCCAGGATACTCAAGCCACAGGCGCCGGCCCTCATCGACATGCAGGTCATCGCGCGCCTCCTCGATGAGCTGCCCGAGTCGCTGTACCTGCACTGGCAGCACGACCTGGCGGGCTACTGGAGCAGCGTCGACAACCATGGCCGCAGTCGCTGGCAATGGCTGAGCGACTTTCTCCACGGTCAGATGACCGCCACCGCCGCACGCTCATCACATCTGGACGAAACCCAGCGCGACATGCTGGCGGTCGTCGCTGCCTGGCCGGTGTTGGCAGAGCGCCTGCCGCGCTCCACACCTGCCACCTATGTGTACTTCATCGAAAACACCTTCAACCGCGCCGGCCAGGAAGCGCTTCTGCTGACACCCGACCTGCTGTTGGTGCGCGATAAGCAGGTGCTGCTGTACAGCCTGGCCGGGCACATCGAGACCTTCGATTGCATCGATGCTTTCGGCCAATCCTGGGCGGCGCGGATGCAAGCGCGCTTTACGTTCGACAGCATGACCTGGCGACGCAACGAACCGAACGGCAATGTATTCGACCAACAAGCGGGCCTGATCCTCAACCAGCAGCTGCAAGACCTCGCAACGCTGACGTTCCAGGGGCAAGACGAAATAACCCTGGGCCGGCGCCTGGAAACCCTCACCGACCCGGCGATTTTCTTTACCCCCGTGCCCGTCCCCCCCGCTCCATTTCTTCACCAGCTGAGCGCCCAATTGCCGGGTTGGCTCAGCCAGGCCGACAACGCTGACCGTTTTGCCTACCATCGCCACCTGCAGGACATGGCACTGGTGCTGCAACAGAGCGAGGGGCAATCCTTCAACCAGGGCATCGAAGACTTGCACAGCTTCAGCCGCGCCGCCTTGCGCAAACAGATGCAAGCTGATCATGGCGACTACGACCCCGACGACGTGGTGCTGGACTTCACGATCGGTGCCGGCTACCCAGGCGGCGCCGGTATTGTCGAGCATGTGCGCCTGTCACTGACCGAGCTGGCGGTAAAGAACCTGGCCGGCAAGCCCAGCGGCACGCTGGAAATACTGGCCAAGGGCGCCCAGGCCTTGCCGTCCTGGCTGACAGAGGACTATGTGCTGGGGGCCTCGGGATTGATCCAGCGCGTGGATATCGGCACGGCCTATCCGCAGAACATCAAGGACACGCTGTTGTCCGACACCGCCGATGCGCGCCGGCGAGAAGCGCTGTTTACCCGCGCGCTGAAGGTCAGGTTGCCGATGCAGGCGCTCGAACTCAAGATCCGTCGACAGCATGGCGTCAGCATCGCGGGTTATCGCTACGTAAAGGCGTTGATGGGTGAAAGCCCGTTGGAGCGTTTCGTTGACGGCCAGGAGATCGTCCTGCGCCCTCTGGCTCTGTGCCGCAAGCCCGGGGCCTCACCCGATGAAGTCAGCAATGCGTTTATCATCGAACCACGCGATGCCAACATTGGCCCGCACCTGCTGTACCAACCGCTGTACGCCGATGCGCTGCATGAGTACCCGACCCGCCAGGCGCTGCTGGATGCCCTCGCCAGCCCCGGCGCCTTGCAAGACAGCGTATTGACCTGGCTGAGCGACAAGGCGCGTCCGATCTACGATCACGGCGGTATCCGCGAACCCCACCTGATTCGCTTCCTGCCTGGCGACGAGCTCAGCGTGCTTGAAAAACCCGAGCCCGCTACCCTGGCGGTCGATGAGGGCGCGGGTGAATGGCTGCAATCACAGGTCAACGGGCAACTGCTCAACCACCTGTTCGGCAGCACGGCGCGAGCGCTGGTGGACTTGGCGGACCGCGAGTCAGTGTCCAACAGTGAAAGCCGCTGGGCCCTTGTGATGGAAGGCGCCTGGTTGCTGTTCAATAGCCTGCTACTGCCGCTGGTGCGAGGACCGGCGATGCTGGCGGGTTGGTTGATGGTACTGGTCGGTAGCCTGGCGCAGGACCTGGCGGGCCTGGACAGCGATGACCCAACCACCCGTGAGGTGGCACTGATCGATCTACTGCTCAACACCGCGATGGTGCTGTTGCACGCTGCCTCGCCCTCGGCGCGGCCGTTGGCAGAACCTGGCGCACAAGACCACGCCCTGCATCTGCAAACCTGGCGCCGCCCGGTCGGCCTGCCACGCGTTCAGAGCACCGCAGTGGTGCGTCATGGCCCGGTCGCACTCCCCGGCGAGCCACCGGCCAGCGGCCATACAGCCCTGGACTTCAGTCGTTCGCTCGCCAGCCCCATGGCCAGCGCAACGTTACTCAAGGCGCTGGTCGAGGTGCATGTGCCCTGGCCCGCCATCTTACCCGCTGCGCAGCCAAGCGGTGCGTTGAAAGGGCTTTACCGCATCGACGGAGCCTGGCACGCCAGCGTCGGCGGGATGTTGTTTCAGGTGAGTGTGGTGCCGGGGTTTGGCGAGGTTTACCTGGTCCATCCGCAGCACCCACAGCGTCCGGGCTTCAGGTTGACCAGCGATGGCCAGGGGCATTGGCGGCTGGACCGACGAGCCAGGTTGAAGGGAGGGATGCCCAGAGAGAGTCTCAATAAGTGGCTGTCTGCACGTGAGCAACGAATACAGTCGTTAACGCAAGAATTCGCCGCGCTCCTCGTGGAAATGAACGCCTCAGTGACCGTTACCACCGGGTTTGAATCCGCCTTGAATACCGCCCGCGCCAATCTGGTCGACCAGGCAAAGCGCCTGAGGGATGACTGGCTACTGCTCGGCACCTCAACCGGCATCCCGCAACTGCACCTCAGGGTGACCCAACGGCATGCGGCCAGGCGCGTCAGTACGGCGCACGCCAGGGCCCAATGGGAAACGGCACTCGATAACTACCAGCAAAACGGCCGGGTATTGATCCCCTTGATGCAGCGAATCGAAGCCAAGGCCGATGAACTGATGCAAACCGATCGCACCAACCCCGCACACAAACCCGCACGAGATAAAGCCACAAGAATCATCTATAGCTACTGGAGTTCTGTCTTTGAATGCCTGGCGCAAAAAATGGCCGACACCCTGGCAAGCGACACCGGCGAAAACGCCAGCGAACTCGGTGAGCGCGCCAATCGTGAACGTGCTGAAAACATCACCCATGCCTACGACGAGTACATTGACACTAAAAAGCAGCAAGTAGCGGCGCTCAATCAAATGATTGAACCGGCTGAACACATCGAAACCCTTCTCAAGCAGGCTGATCCTGGGCAGCGCCGGCTGTTCCTGGAGCATAATCCTTCCGATCAACACATCTCTTCAGTGGCCATCAAGCAACATGTCATGCTGGTGTTCACCGATCTGGTGTTCAATCGCACCCATCGCCCTGTGAGGGTGATGGAGTTTCCTTTCATCCGTGTACTCACTGACGCCCAAATCGCCAGCCTCGTGCTTGCACATACCGAGATGCGCACTACCGCTGGCTATTCGACGGCGGAACAAATCGCTGTGCTCAAAGGCGTGCTAGAGCGCTATGAGCAGCTAGAGAACGCGGTCACCTCGTTGCACGACATGCGCTCCGGCTTTGTAAGGGAGGGTTACCGTGTTTCGTACCTGGCACATCTGAACGAGGCACGTTCGAGCCTGGAGGCGCAACTGGCAAACTTGATCCTGGCGCAAGAAAAGATTGCCCCGCAACCTGCGCTCGACAAAGCCAAACGCCAAAAAGCCGCAACCCGACGGGTTATCAAAACCGCAGACAAGAAAAGCCTGGTGGGTGACGTGCGTGCGCAACAGCCCGATGAACCGGGCAATTATGTCGATATCACGGACCCGCTCACCAACACAATCATTGCCTCTTACCACGAACATGCCAGCGAAGGCGTGTGGAAAATCGTCGAGCCCGCCAGCGTGCCGACTAAAACGCCCGCGCCTGTGGTTCGATCCTTGAAAAGAATTAGGGCGCACGCACAAGCCATCAAAGACGAGCGGCAAGGTATTGATGAACGTATTCGCTACCAGCAACGAAAACTGCGCGACCCTGAGCAGCGGGAGGTCGTGAACCCCTATGATTGGGACGTGATGCTGAGTCAGCATGCGGCAAAATTCAAAGCGCTTGCCGAGGAGCTCAAAAACGCGACTGACGAAAGCGCCATTGCCCTGCGTAAAAGTTACGATGACGAGGCAATAGCGGCCACTGAACAGGCTCGTCAACGCTGCGCAGAAGGCTACCTGTTACAGCGCCCCAAAGCCGCCAAAATCGACTATCTGTGGACCCACGGTTTTGTCGACATCAACCTGGTCAAAAAACGTGTGCCATTGAAGGCCGGTGACTACCTGACCGAATATGCCATACGTGACAAACGTAAAATCAAGGCCGGAATGAGGCAGGAAGACGCGGACCTGTGGTACGCGCATTTTCACTATTCCTCCGTGGAACAGCCCGTTTCAAAGCCTGATTTCGGGCACTTGAAGACCCCAGCGGAACGTCTATTCACGCGCAAGGAACTGATGGAGCAAGCCAGAGCCAATAACCGCTCTGTGATCAATCTGGAGAAAGCGTTGGTAGAGGCGCCGCTGGATCAGAAACTGTTCCTTGGCCTGGAAGTGTGAACGGTGCGAGGCACGTTCCGATAGGGTTGAACTATTCTCTGTAGGATGACCCGGCTCGCGAGGCAAGCATGGACGACCCAATCGACAATAAACCGCCGACCTTCTGGCAAATGCTGCACAGCGTCATGGCCGCAGCCTTTGGCGTGCAGAGCGGCAAGAACCGTGCGCGTGACTTCACCCACGGCAAGCCCAGCCACTTTGTGCTGCTGGGCATCCTGTTCACGGCGGTGTTTGCCTTGACCCTGTTTGGCATCGTCAAGCTGGTGCTGCACCTGGCCGGGGTTTAACGCAGCAACAGTTGCAGGCTGAACGGGTAACGGTAGGACGCAGGCTTGCCCACCGCTGATAATGCGCGGAAATTCACTGATGGCAGGGGGCCCGATAGCCGGCGTGCCTGGGCGGCGTCGATTAACTGAAACAACGCTTGCTGGCGGTTGCGACCGCCACGCGCGCCAATATCGACCCCCTTGGCCTCATCATGAATCAACACCATCGCCCAACCGCCCAGGGTGAAATGCCCCGCCACCAGGGTACTCAGGCGCCCATCAAGGCGTGCCGCGAGGATCTGCGGTGAGCTGTTGGCCGCACTGAACAACACGTCTTTGCCCGGTACGCGACCACTGTCTTGCAGGGCCTGCATGGCACCCAGCGCCATTTCATCATTGGCCGACCACACCAGTGCGGTTTGCGGGTAGCGCTTGAACAGCTGGCTGGCCTGCTCGAATGCGCGCTGGCGGCTCCACTCACCGTAGACCAACTGTCGCAGGCGCACTTCGGGGTGCTCGGCCAGGGCACGCTGCATGCCCTGCACGCGCAACTGTGCGACCGGCGTGGTCTTGGCGCCGGAAAACGCCAGCAGGTCAAGTGTGGTGCCCGCAGCGACCGGGCCGTGTTGGCGCAACAAGTCGGTGAGCATCAGGTAGCCCGCCTGCTCGTCGTCGGCAACCATCGTGCCGATCAAGCCGGTGTCGTTGTAGGCGTCCAATAGCTGCACCTGGTCGGGCGTCAGCGCGTTGCTGACGATCAGTAACTTCACCCCGCTGCCCTGGGCCATGCGCATGATCTGCGGGGCGACGTACTGTTCATTGACCAGCACCAGGTAATCGGGCCGTTCAGTGCCCAGCAGTGCCTCCCGCGCATGGGCCAGGGTGACCTGGTTGTCACGCTCGGAATAGCGCACACGCAAATCCAGGCCGAGGTCCTTGGCGCCGGCCTGCATGAATTGCGCATAACTGACCCAGAAGGTTTCCGAAGACAAGCCAGGGTTGAGAAACACCACCGACGCAGCCTGGGCGATTGCCCCGTACGCCGACCCCAGCAACCACACACACGCCATCAGAACCTTCAACATGGTTGCCTGAACCTTGAACATAGATCGCCATGATAGTGGCAATTAGATATTCAATCGAGGCTCAATCCACGTGCTGCTTTTACTGGTGGCTGACCCAGAACACCGCGGTTCCAACCACCAGGATAATCAGGAACAAGATTGCCCAGGCGTCCACGGTACTGTCGGGTTTGCGGGCTTTGGTGGAATTACTCATCGCATCGCCTCTT
Organism: Pseudomonas sp. AP42; assembly: GCF_001728935.1. Lineage (NCBI taxonomy): Bacteria > Pseudomonadati > Pseudomonadota > Gammaproteobacteria > Pseudomonadales > Pseudomonadaceae > Pseudomonas > Pseudomonas sp. AP42. Next base: position 15,830 of record NZ_LYSO01000050.1, on the reverse strand, counting down.
GTCGGTTTTATAGGTGACTGCACTCAGACTCGATCACAGTAAAGACCACACTTGTCCCTATGACAAATGTGGGTATGACGATAACGGTTCTCATTAGTCAGTTTGGTTATTTACATATACCCAAACATCACTTTTGCGCATATACGCAAACTGTTATCGTGCGCCGGCTCCGTTGGGAGTGCGCGGCCGTGCGCGCAGATTTGCCGAGAACAGGACCTATATGTACGTATACGACGAATACGATCAGCGCATCATCGAGGACCGCGTCAAGCAGTTCCGTGATCAGACCCGACGCTACTTAGCAGGTGAACTGAGCGAAGAAGAGTTCCGCCCTCTGCGCCTGCAAAATGGCCTTTATGTGCAGCGCTTTGCGCCGATGCTGCGGGTGGCCGTGCCCTATGGCCAACTGACGTCGCGCCAGACGCGCATGATGGCCAAGATTGCCCGCGACTTCGACAAAGGCTATGCCCACATCAGCACCCGCCAGAACGTGCAGTTCAACTGGCCGGCCCTGGAAGATGTGCCGGATATCCTGGCTGAACTGGCCACTGTGCAGATGCACGCCATTCAGACCAGCGGTAACTGCCTGCGCAACGTGACCACCGACCAATTTGCCGGCGTCGCCGCCGATGAGCTGATCGACCCACGGCCATGGTGCGAGATCGTGCGCCAGTGGACCACCTTCCACCCTGAATTCGCCTACCTGCCGCGCAAGTTCAAGATCGCCATCAATGGCTCGACCTCGGACCGTGCGGCCATCGAAGTGCACGACATCGGCCTGGAGCCGGTGTACAACGCCGCCGGTGAGCTGGGCTTTCGCGTATTGGTCGGCGGTGGCCTGGGCCGTACCCCGGTGGTCGGCGCGTTCATCAACGAGTTCCTGCCGTGGCAGGACCTGTTGAGCTACCTCGACGCCATCCTGCGGGTCTACAACCGTTACGGCCGTCGCGACAACAAGTACAAGGCCCGGATCAAGATCCTGGTCAAGGCGCTGACCCCTGAGGTGTTTGCCCAGAAGGTCGATGCCGAAATGGAACACCTGCGCGGCGGCCAGACCACCCTGACCGAAGCCGAAGTACACCGCGTCGCCAAGCATTTCGTCGACCCTGAGTACAAGGCCCTGAGCAATCAGGACGCCGAGCTGGCCGCACTCGACCAGCAACACCCAGGCTTCGCCCGCTGGCGCACCCGCAACACCCTGGCGCACAAGAAGCCGGGCTATGTGGCAGTGACCCTGTCGCTCAAGCCCACCGGCGTAGCGCCAGGCGACATCACCGACAAGCAGCTGGACGCGGTCGCCGACCTGGCCGAGCGCTACAGCTTCGGCCAACTGCGCACCTCCCACGAGCAGAACATCATCCTCGCGGACGTTGAGCAGAGCCAACTGTTCACCCTGTGGGGCGAGCTGCGCGAAGGCGGGTTTGCCACGCCGAACATCGGCCTTTTGACCGACATCATCTGCTGCCCGGGCGGCGATTTCTGCTCCCTGGCCAACGCCAAGTCAATCCCGATTGCCGAGTCGATCCAGCGCCGTTTCGACGACCTGGACTACCTGTTCGACATCGGCGAGCTGGACCTGAACATCTCCGGATGCATGAACGCCTGTGGTCACCACCACGTCGGCCACATCGGCATCCTGGGCGTGGACAAAAAAGGCGAAGAATTCTACCAAGTGTCCCTGGGTGGCAGCGCCAGCCGCGATGCGAGCCTGGGCAAGATCCTCGGCCCATCCTTCGCCCAGGAAGCCATGCCGGAGGTGATCGGCAAGCTGATCGACGTATACATCGAACAGCGTACCGAAGATGAGCGTTTCATCGACACCTACCAGCGCATCGGCATCGACCTGTTCAAGGAGCGCGTCTATGCAGCGAATCATTAAGAACAACGCAGTCGTCGACGAAACCTGGCACTTGCTGCCCAAGGACGCGAGCTTCGACGGCATTTCCAACTGCGACGACCTGATCGTGCCGCTGGCCCTGTGGCGCGAGCACGGCCACGCCCTCAAGGCCCGCGACGGCGGTTTGGGTGTGTGGCTGGACGCCGATGAAGAAGCCGAAGAAATCGGCGATGACGTGCAGCACTTCCAAGTCATCGCCCTGAACTTTCCGGCCTTCACCGACGGGCGCAACTACTCCAACGCCCGCCTGCTGCGTGACCGTTATGGTTACAAGGGTGAGCTGCGTGCCATTGGCGATGTGCTGCGTGACCAACTGTTCTACCTGCGCCGTTGCGGGTTCGATGCCTTCGCCTTGCGCGCAGACAAAGACCCGTACGAAGCGCTGGAAAGTCTCAAGGATTTCTCGGTGACCTATCAAGCGGCCACCGATGAACCCCTGCCACTGTTCCGCCGCCGCTGACACCCTGTAGGAGCGAGCTTGCTCGCGAAAAACCTGAACGATAACGCTGACATCCTGAATGAACGCGTTGTCCTCGCGTTCTTCGCGAGCAAGAACTAGGCGTCCCCCTCGCTCCTACAGTTCCATCGCCCGTCAATCCTTCGTGATCGACTCCCGCTTGACATTAAAGTTAACTTTAAGCTTAGCCTGAGGCCTCCCCTGCTCAGGAGTTAACCCATGTCACCGTTCGAACCGCTGCAACTGCCTAACGGCCAAGTCATCGCCAACCGCATCGCCAAGGCCGCGATGGAAGAGAACATGGCGGACTTGCACCAGGCACCGTCCCAAGCATTGAAGCAGCTGTACAAGACCTGGGCCGACGGCGAGCCCGGCCTGCTGCTCACCGGTAACGTGATGATCGACCGCCGCGCCATGACCGGCCCTGGTGGTGTCGCGCTGGAAAACGAGCAACACCTGGCCAGTTTTCGTGAATGGGCCGACGTAGCCCGCGCCAAGGGTGTGCACTTCTGGGTACAGCTCAGCCATCCGGGCCGCCAGACCATGGCCAACCTAGGTCAACAAGCGTTGGCACCCTCGGCTATCGCGCTGGATGTGGGCAGTTTTTCCAAGATGTTCGCCACACCCAAGGCCATGACCGAAGACGACATCCAGGACGTCATCAAGCGCTTCGCCACCAGCGCCCGCCTGGCCGAGCAAGCCGGGTTCACCGGGGTGCAGATCCACGGCGCCCATGGCTATTTGTTGAGCCAGTTCCTCTCACCCTTGAGCAACCATCGCACCGACCGTTGGGGCGGCTCCTTGGAAAACCGTGCCCGCCTGCTGCTGGAGGTCATCCGTGCCGTACGGGCCAGCGTCAGCCCTTCATTTTGTGTGTCGGTAAAGCTCAACTCGGCAGACTTTCAGCGTGGCGGCTTCGATGAAACCGATGCGCGCGCGGTGGTGGAGATGCTCAATACACTGCCGATTGATTTGCTTGAATTGTCCGGCGGCAGCTATGAAGCGCCGGCCATGCAAGGCGAAGCCCGGGACGGGCGCACCCTGTCCCGTGAAGCGTACTTTCTGGATTTCGCCAGGGAAATGGCAACTGTCGCCAACATGCCGCTGATGGTGACCGGGGGTATTCGCCGTTTACCGGTGGTCCAGCAGGTACTGGACAGCGGCATCGCCATGGCCGGCATCGCCACCGCCCTGACCCTGGAGCCGCAGTTGCTCAAGCAGTGGCGTGAAGGTCGCGACCTCAACCCACAACTGCGGCCCATGGAATGGAAGCGCAAACCCCTGGCCGCCCTCGCCACCCTCGCCGTGGTACGCGACCAGATGCGCCGCCTGAGCCGCGGCCGCCTGCCCAACCCCAACGTGGCGCCCTGGCTGGCACTGGTGTGTGACCAGTGGTTTATCGCGCGGCGTACGCGGCAGTATCGCGCGAGCATGACGCAATCTTCACATTAAAGGCGGAGCATTCGCCGTGATTGAACTGTCCCCTACTGATCAGCAGTTTTTCAACCTCACTGACGATTGGAGTTCCTCATGGCGAAAATCAACTTGGCGCAGCAGTTGGCGACCACCCTGGAACAGGCAGGCATCAAGCGTATCTGGGGGCTGACCGGCGACAGCCTCAATGGCCTGACCGACGCCTTGCGCAGCATGGACAGCATCGAGTGGATGCATGTGCGCCACGAAGAGGTTGCCGCCTTCGCTGCCGGTGCCGAAGCGGCGGCCACTGGCGAATTGACGGTGTGCGCTGGCAGTTGCGGGCCGGGTAACCTGCATTTGATCAATGGGTTGTTCGACTGCCATCGCAACCATGTGCCGGTGCTGGCGATTGCCGCGCAAATTCCGTCCTCGGAGGTTGGCCTGAATTACTTTCAGGAAACCCATCCCCAGGAACTGTTCAAGGAGTGCAGCCACTTTATCGAACTGGTGAGCAACCCCGAGCAGATGCCTCAGGTGCTGCACCGTGCCATGCGTTCGGCGATCCTCAACCGAGGCGTGGCGGTGGTGGTGATACCAGGGGATGTGTCGCTGTTGGAAGTGGAAGATAAGCTCAAACCGTGGCCAGCCTTGCACGCACCGCGCACCGTGCCGGTTGAGCAGGACTTGCAGCGCCTCACCGACATGCTCCAGAACAGCGAGAAAGTTACCCTGCTGTGTGGCAGCGGCTGTGCCGGTGCCCACGATCAGGTAGTGGCGCTGGCCGACGCCCTCGGCGCGCCGGTGGTGCATGCACTGCGGGGCAAGGAGCATGTGGAGTGGGATAACCCGTTCGACGTCGGCATGACCGGCCTGATCGGTTTCAGCTCCGGTTACCACGCCATGCTCGATTGCGACACCTTGATCATGCTCGGCACTGACTTCCCCTATCGCCAGTTCTACCCCACCGACGCCAAGATCATCCAGGTGGACCGCAACCCGCAAGCCCTGGGGCGCCGTGCGACCTTGGACCTGGGCATCGCCGCCGACGTCAGTGAAACCATCGCCGCGCTGCTGCCACGCTTGACCCGCAAGACCGATCGCAGCTTCCTCGAAACCTCCCTGAAGCACTACGAAAAAGCCCGCCAAGGCCTGGATGACCTGGCGCAACCGTCCAAGGCTGGTAGGCCGATCCATCCCCAGTATGTGGCGCGCTTGCTCAGCGAGCTGGCCGATGATGATGCGATCTTCACCGCCGATGTCGGTTCACCCACCGTGTGGGCGGCGCGTTATCTGAAGATGAACGGCAAGCGCCGGCTGATCGGCTCGTTCAACCATGGCTCGATGGCCAACGCCATGCCTCAGGCTATCGGTGCGCAGGCGGCATTCCCTGGGCGGCAGGTGATCTCTATGTCTGGGGACGGTGGTTTCACTATGTTGATGGGGGATTTCATTTCCCTGGCGCAGCTGCAATTGCCGGTCAAACTGGTGGTGTTCAACAATTCGTCCCTGGGCTTTGTTGCCATGGAGATGAAGGCGGCGGGTTACCTGGACACTGGCACCGAGCTGAAAAATCCGGACTTCGCGGCCATGTCCAATGCCATGGGGATCTTGGGCATTCGGGTGGAGCAATCCGAAGACCTGGAGCCGGCCCTGCGCCGTGCGCTGGCCCATGATGGACCGGTGTTGGTGGATGTGGTGACCGCCACTCAGGAACTGGTGATGCCGCCGAGCATCAAGCTGGAACAGGCCAAGGGGTTCAGCCTGTATATGCTCAAGGCGGTGATGAGCGGGCGTGGGGATGAGGTCATAGAGCTGGCGCGGACCAACTGGCTGCGATAACCCCTACTGTAGGAGCGAGCTTGCTCGCGAAGATCGTAACGACAACGCTGGCATCCTGAATGAACGCGTTGTCCTCAAGTTTTTCGCGAGCAAGCTCGCTCCTACAGCTGCCGGGCTAATTTCAGCCCTTCTGTTTTTCTACCCACTTGCCATAGGCATCGATGAACGCCTGCAGGAACGGCTTGGTTTTGTCCGACACCTTCCCCGCTTCATCGAACACACTGCCTGCCCCGCCCAGGTAGGCTTCCGGCTGCTGCATGCACCACACATCCAGGAACACCAGGGACTGGCGCAGGTGGTGGTTGGCGCCAAAGCCGCCGATGGCACCCGGCGAGACACTGATGATCGCCCCGGGCTTGCCACTCCAGGCGCTTTGCCCGTATGGGCGCGAGCCCACGTCGATGGCATTTTTTAACGCTGCCGGCACAGAGCGGTTGTATTCGGGGGTGACGAACAGCACCGCGTCGGATGAACTCACTTGTTTGCGGAAAGTGCTGTAGGCTGCTGGCGGTGTTGCACCGTCGATGTCCTCGTTGTAGAGCGGCAAGTCGCCGATTTCAACCATGTTCAACTTGAGATTGGCAGGGGCCAGTTCGGCCAGGGCCAGCGCGACCTTGCGGTTGATCGACTCTTTTCTCAAGCTGCCCACCAGGACGGCAATCGTGTAGACCTTGCTCATTGAGGTTTCCCGACTTCTGAATAAAGGAGCTTGTAGTTATAGAGGCTTCGCGGCGCGTTCACCAGAGGGTTATGCGGATTCCCTCGACGTTTTCCTTGCAAGCGCTTGCGTAGGAAGCGTCTGAAAATATCAGCGAATAGTATTTTTTTCTTATAGGTAAACTACCCCGCTCCCTGACGGTCTACAGAACCGCAAATCGAGTGTTTATCTCCAGAGGTTCTAAACAGATGGCTGCAGTACTTGTTGGACAGTTTCATGCCAGAGACGCGGAAGGCCGCGTGTATTCGGTGCATGAGTTCCAGGAATCCAACCCGGCGCAAGGCGACCTGGCGGGATCGACGCCCACCGTGACCTACAAGCTGGCCATTGGCGACCGTGTAGAAAAGCTGGAAGGTGATGAATTCAAACTGATCCAGTCGGGCACCATTCTCGTGCGCGAGTCCGAAACCACCCTGGCATCGTAAACGCTTGCCTTGTTCACCTGCTCAGTCCTGGCGACTGGGCTGGGAACGCTCATGGGCGGCGGATCTGCGTTACCTCTATGCCCTGCTCGTCTTGCTTGAGCGTCACCAGCAACTGGCCGCGCTCCCCTTGCACCGTATACATCGAGCGCTTGTAACCCGGCGCGTTGTATGCGGGGTAAGCCTCAACCTCCCTGACCAGGGTAATCCCCACTACTGCGCCCACCTGCTCGTCCACCTGTTGCTGGGTGCGGATAAAGGCTTCCAGTGCGAGGCTGTCCTGGGTCGGTTCATCCTGATAATTGAAGAAGTAAGCCGCCAGGCCTCCCACGGTCACCAGGACCAGGAGTTGCTTGGCCGTTACCCCGAAGAACGTCGAGGGCAGAGGCATATGAGACCAGACCTGTTTTTTATTTTAAGTACCGGCAAACCGGCAGGGGTCGTTGCTGATCAGACTCGTCATTCTAGTGGGGTCGTGGCTGAACGCCATAGCCTGGGACGACCCCGGCAGTCTTTTTTACGCACGAAGGCCTGCGCCATTGAATCCCCTGCGCACTGCACATAGACTCCGGCCATGCGTTTACGTCATATCGAAGTGATTCAGGCCATCTTGCAAACCGGCCACCTCGGCACCGCCGCCGAGTGGTTGCAACTCTCCGTGGGCGAAGTAGACGCCACCCTCAAGGACGCTGAGCAGCAACTGGGCTTCATGCTGTTCGCCAGCGTGCGCGGGCGCTTGCAAGCCACCCGGGAAACCTTGGAGTTGCAGGCGCAAATTACTGCTCTGTACGAAGCCCTGGAGCCGCTGCAACGCCTTGCCAGCCGTTTGAAACACCACCACGCGCCGCCCTTGCGCGCCCTCTGCACGCCGCCGCTGGCCAACCAACTGTTGCCCCAGAGCATTGCCGCGCTGCGTCGACGCTTCCAGGACATGCCGTGCAACCTGTCGAGCCAAACCACTGGCGAGATCATCAACAGCCTGCTGTTGCATGAAGCCGATGTGGGCCTGAGCCTGCATGACCCTGAGCATCCACAGATCCAAAGCACGGTGCTGGCCCAAGGCAAATTACAGTTGCTGGCCCCCCATGGCTGGCTCAAGCCCAAGCAAAAATACATTGCGCTGCAGGACCTAGCCGGCCAGTCGCTGATCGGCCTGGAAGGCCATGACCCGCTCAGCCGCTTGCTGGATGCCAAGCTGCAAGCCCTGCGACCACTGCCCGTGGTGCAGACGCGGGTGCAAACCTACCCGATGATGCGCGGCCTGGTGGAAGCCGGAGAAGGCTTGGCGATTGTCGACCCGTTCACCGCCTTCGGTGCGCAGGAGTCCGGGCTGGATACCTGCCCGTTATCACCGCCCATTCCGGTCAGCCTATACGCACTGACGTTGAAGAATGCCGCGTCCACACCCGCGCTGAATGCGCTGCTGGAAATCGTCGCGCAAAAAGCCCAGCCCCTGCTCGCGGGCTCGCCGGCACTGTAACGGGCTCCGCGCCCTTCCCTTCCCTTCCTGGTACCGACACACGGCCTTAAAGAAACGACAGGAACCCCATCCTGTGCGCAAGGCACTCATCCAGCGCAAAGCTCAGGCTTTCTACCGGATGAACAGCGCAACCAAGGATTGATACCCATGCTCCCACTACCCAATGCACTGGCGCACTTGCCGCTGCTGCACCCTGCTGCCCTGACTCAAGCACCGCCCCTGCAGCCTGCGCCCACGACGCAGTCCTTGCCGGTGGAGGGCTCCACCAACGATGTGGCCCCTGACGAGCTCGACAACCCGGCAGCCCTTAAACAAGCCTTCAGTGAGCGCTGTAACTGGCAGCTACTGGCAGACAACCTGGGTGAACTCCTCAAGGAACTCAACGACGCCTTCCCCGGCGAGGTGTCGGACCGCCAACGAGGCGCGCTCGAAGCCCGGCTCGCCACGCATCTGGCAACCTCCACGCTACCGATGTGCGAGGGCTCACGGTACTCGCGGCAACACAACCTGGCGCCCAACAGCCGGGTCAAGCTAGGTACATTCCTCAGCGGCAGCGGCGTGCCCGCACCCAAGACCCTTGAGGCGTTGCTGGCGCTTTATCAAGTGGCGACCAAGCAGGTGCAGACGTTTCCCCTGGGCAATTACGGTGGCGCCTTGTCGTGGCCGATCCCGCTGTCGGCGCAGGACCGACAAGCCCTCATTGACCTGTTGAACACACCAGACCCCGCGTTGCCAGAACTGCCATTGACCGACAAACAGGGGGTACTGGGCTACCTGTGCTCTGTCACTCACCTGTCGAGCAACGATTTCAAATTCCCGGCCAGCGCCATGGAAATGCTGCTGGGATCGGCCAAGGCGCAAGCACTGGGCCAGTTCCTTCAAGCGCGACTAGGCGGCATCGCAACCAACACCAGCGTCAATGACTACTTGCTGGCAGCCATTGCACTGGGGCTGGACCCGCAAGCCCTGGGAACACCGGCCCGCAACAGCGTGAGTGGCTTTGATCTCGGCCAACGGGCGCTATGGAACCAGCCGCCCAGCGTGGCGATCGACGGCTTGAGCCGCCATCTGGTCAAGGAAGGTCGAGCGTCCAAGGCATCGGCCGACCTGGCAGCGCGCCTGTTGCTGGCACGTAGCGCACCGCAGTATCTGGTCAAGGACATACCGCCCAACGTGACCTACGCCAGCGTGCCCTGGACTCAATTGGAGATCGCCGTGGCCAAGCTGGAGGTCGAATCGCCGGGACGTGCGTTCACCATGACCTACAGCGAGGTACTGGCAGCCGCCGAGACCACCGATGTCGGCGCAGCGCTGACGCAGACGATCCATCGCGAAGCCTTGCACAACTGGGGAATCGTCAACGGTTACTTGAAAGCGGACACCTCCCCCAGCGATACGCAGATGCGCGCCACGCAAACCGCCTTCAGCAATCAGCAACAATCGTTGCAGGCCACCGCCCAGGCACTGGCAACCCCCATTCCGATGCGTGAGGAGATGGGCATGCAATTGCTGCGGGAAAAATTTCCCGATGTGCCGGACGACGTCTTCAGGGCAAAGCACCTGACCAAGGCCCGACTGGTTCCAGGACGGCCAGGACGCTTCCCCGGTACCCACTCGATGCTGGATGTGGTCATGCAGGGGGCCAAGGTCGACAACAGTGACAGCGAGCATTGGGTCACCCAGGACAAGCGCATCCCCATCATGGCGTTCTGCGCGCTTTCCGATAGCGGCGTACTGTCGGTCGCAGACGCCTTTGACCAGCGCTACAAACCTGCAATGGAGGCACTGGAAAAAGGTCATGCGGGAATGACTCAGCACCTGATATCGACGTTACCACCGCAAGATCGGGAAAATTTCGAATATGGCCAGCTCGAATTTTTTCATACCAACGACTACTTCATAGAAGCCGATTTTTCGAGCAAAACCCTGATCAAGAAAGGCCATACGCTGGATGTGAAAATCACCCGCAACGGGCAGGTCAATATTTATCGGATCGACACCCGCGCCGGGAACATTACAAAACACAATTACCTCGCGCATATTTATTCGCCGCCCTATTCCCGGCTCGATATGCGCGACGCAAACACCTTGCACAGGACCGTGCGCTTCAACCCGTTCGCAGACGAGCACGCCCAACGGTCCAAGGAAACGCCGGCACGCGTTGAAACACCGCAGGTGTTCGACTCCGAGCGCACCCGTTACATCGCCAAAGTGCTCACCCAACGTCTGGACCTGCACGGCGATGACCTGCTCCAGCACGCCCGCGGAAGCACTTCATACGATAGAACCAGCGCCGCCAACCAGGCCATCGGCGAGTTTTTTCTCAACATGATTCCTTTCAGGTCGGCGATTGTTAATTTCATGCAGGGCAATATCGGCGACGGCTTGATGGACCTCGGCCTCGATGTGATCGGCCTGGTGACACTGGGCGCCGGCAAAGCCGCCCAGGCTGGCAAAGTGCTGAGCAAGGGCGTGTTTGGGGTCAAAGGCGTCGCCAGAACTGCACGGTTCGTCGGCACCGTCGCGCTCGAGGCGCTTAACCCATTGGGCGGCGCAGGCGATTTGCTCAAGGGTATCAGCCGCTGGGCCTGGTCCAAGGGCGCGAAAGCCTTCAATACGCTCAGGGGCGCCACCGGCAGCTACGACATGCTCAAAGCCGCCAGTACCCAGCATGGCCTGGTTTGCACAGGTACCGCCAGGATTGCCGGGCATGACCTTGAAATGGGGGCGGTGTTCCAAGGTGGCAACTGGCACGCCTTTGATGCAGCGAAGGGCTTGCCCTATGGGCCGCCACTCCAGCATTTCCAACCCTCGGTGGTGGCTGCCAACGGCGAGCTCAAGGTGCTCAATATACCGTCGCTGCAGGGTTACGAGGCCACGGTCTCTGCGGACCTGCTGCAGGTCAAAGGCTTGCAGGGCAACGTCTACGTGGGCCCGCACAATAAAGAATATGTGAAGGTTGACGGCACGCTGTATGAGTCCAACCTGAAAGAGGGCCAGCGCTTTATAAGGCATCCGTCTGGAACCGGCGTCGACCTTCCAATCAAGGATGTGGGCGTTGCAGGTTGGGAACCGATTTCACGCGGTCACCGTTTGCCCGGAGGCGCCCCCACTACAACCCATTGGCGATTAGCCGACGACACGTTCGTCGTCCCCCTTGATGATGTAAAGATAACGCGTACGGGGGCTTCCCCCTACGCCGTCCACTACAAAGGCCGCGATCATACGGTGACGTTTGATACGCAGGTCGGTGCATGGAAAAGCGAGACGTCGAATACTCACGCTCCCGGCAGCCAAGCGAACCCAGGCGCCTTGTATTTTTGGCGGGCCGGCAAGGGGAAATGGAGGCTGGGTAGTGTCGATGAGTTCAATCACGCCAAAAAAATCAAAACCCACAAACATATCTTTGTTAACGCGCCGTCTATTTCTCTGACGGTCCCCCATAACGCCAAGCCAATTCCCAAAGAGATTCACTACTTCTGGGCCGGCGGCCATATGAATCCTCACTTGCAGGACAACATAAGGATCAATGCGGTCAGCGCACCTGGCTATAAATCTATCGTTCATGTTGATGCGAACGACCAGAGGACGTTTGTCAAACTCAAAAATCAACTGGAGGCCAACAAGTCAGGCATTGAGGTCAGAAACCTTCATAAAGACGACGTTTTCCAACAGTTAAAGTCATCCGACATGTATGCCTATTTCCGCCAAGGCCAGGGAACCAACCTTGCTGCAGCCTCGGATGTGGCGCGCTATCCGATCATGAAGAAATACGGCGGCATTTACCTTGACACTGACGACAGCATTGTCACCACCGTCAAAGACACCGAATTGCGCGCGGCGCCCAACGACATTCTGTTAAACAGCCCCGTCGCCATTGAATTCACTGACTACAAAAATTTCTACAACACCAGCAACTTCGCCACCCAACCTGACAACCCTGTTATCGACACCATTATCAGTGAGATGCGCACCCGCTTCGCTAATAACAAAGACTACTTCACCGCACACCGCCCCACCGTTCAACAAGGCGAGGCACCCAATGCTGAGTTCTACCAGTACGAGCGTAAAATTTTTGAGACGGTTGGCCCCGATATGTTTAACGACATACTCAAGGCGCGCAGGCCTGACATGTATGACCTTGGTTTTGATAGATTAAAAGAAGTCACACTGGTTGATAATAAACCCGTGCGCAACGGGCCGGCTATCAACATAGAAGCGGTCATACACGAGCAGTATAAAGCGCAAGGCATCGTCCCACCGAGCGATACGCGAGACAAAATGAACGCGGTAAAAACCCATTACTTTCCGTTCGCCTTGGATTTTAAAATCAAAACCGGCAACGAACACTCTTGGATGTACACCTGAGCATTGAGGTAGCGGGACGGGCCGGCATAAATGCCGCCTGGTCCCCGCCAGGGTCAACATCGTCAGCCGTTCATACCGCTTCGCGCTCCGATTTGAACAACCGATACCAGAAAATCGCGACCTCGCGGGTGTGCGGGTCGATCCCGCGATAACGCAACTGATCGATACCGCCCATCACATAGCCACAGCGCTCATACAGGCGACAGGCGCCGAGGTTGTTGTTCTGGGTCTCGAGCATCATGCCCGACAGGTTTTTCTTGCGGGCCCAGAATTGCGCCACGTCCAGCAGTGACTTGGCCACGCCATGTCGGCGCGCCGGCAACGCCACGGCCAACTCGTCAACGTGGGCAAAGCCGTTCCAGTTGGTGCTGACCACGATATGCCCTACGGCACAGTCATCCAGGTACGCCATGAAGATCGAGCTGTCGGCAGCGTCACGGAAACTGGCGAACTCCTCTGGGTCGATGCCATAGCACTTGCGGTACGGCAGCACGCGGTCCACTGGCCATTGGTCAACGCGCTGGCCGATTTGCGGCACCCCATAGGCACTGACTTCAAAGCTGAAATCATTGCCCCACACATAGGCGTCAAAACCTTCGTCGGCGACTCGCACACTGAGTCCTGGATACTTCGGGTTCATTACAGCTTGCATAACCTTCCTTAACCCTTGATGCAGTCGACGGTATAACGACGGCCACTGCCGTCATCTTCGTGTTGCAGCCCATGCACATCCGCGACAAAACCGGGGAAACTGCTATCGAACGTGCGGGCAAATGCCAGGTAATCGATGATCGAGCGCGTTGACTCGGTGAAGCGTTCGCCAGGCATGATCAGTGGAATGCCCGGCGGGTAAGGCACCAGCATCACGGCGGCGATGCGTCCTGCCAAGGCATCGATAGAGACCGCCTCCACTTCGCCCCTGACCAGCTGGTCGTAGGCGTCGGCAGGCTTCATCGCGATTTGCGGCAATACCGTATACATACGCTTGAGGTGCCTGGCCGTGGCATTGCTACGGTAACAGCTGTGCAACTGGTCGCAAAGGTCGCGCAGCCCCAGGCCTTGATAACGCGCCGGGCCCTGGGCATACACCGACGGCAAGCAACTGGCCAGGCTGACATTGGCATCGTAGCTACGCTTGAACTCCAGCAGCTCGGTGAGCAAGGTGCTCCATTTGCCTTTGGTAATGCCCATGGAAAACAGCACGAGGAACGAATACAGCCCAGTCTTCTCCACCACCAGCCCGCGCTCCCACAGGAACTTGCTGACCACTGCGGCGGGAATCCCGCACTCGCTCAAGGCTCCGCCGGCGTTGAGGCCAGGCATCACCAGCGTGACTTTGATCGGGTCCAGCAGCACGTAGTCTTCGACCACGTCGCCAAAGCCATGCCATTCATCCCCGGGGTGCAACAGCCAATCCGCCGTGGCGACCCGGTCGATGCCTGCGACCGAGGGTGGTTGCCAGATGGAAAACCACCAGTCCTCGGCCGCGATATGTTGGCGCAAGTTAGCCAGGGCGCGACGGAAACTTAAGGCCTCGTCGAACATTTCCTGGAGCAGCGAGCGCCCGGCCGGGCCCTCCATCATCGCCGAGGCCACATCCAGCGACGCGATGATGCTGTATTGCGGCGAGGTGGAGATATGCATCATGAAGGCTTCATTGAAGCGGTCACGGTCCAGTTGCCGTGCGCCACCGTCCTGCACGTGGATCATCGACGCCTGGCTGAAGGCGGCCAGCAATTTATGCGTACTGTGGGTGGTGAACACCAAGGGGCTGTCCGGCGTGCGCGAGGTGCCCATGCCATAGCGCCCGGCGAAGAACTCGTGAAAGGCGGCGTAGGCGTACCAGGCCTCATCGAAGTGCAGCACCTCGACACTGCTGCCCAACTGCTGCTTGATCAGTTCGGCGTTGTAGCACAGGCCGTCGTAGGTGGAGTTGGTCACCACCGCCAATTTCACTTTCGGTGGTCGCCCACGGGTCAAGGGGCTGGCGTCGATCTTGGCGCGGATCGACTCAGGGCTGAATTCGCTCAGGGGGATCGGGCCGATGATCCCCAGCTCGTTGCGCTCCGGGCACAGGTAGAGAGGGATCGCGCCGGTCATGATGATCGAATGCAGCACCGACTTGTGGCAATTGCGGTCCACCAGCACCAGGTCATCGCGCCCCACCATGGAATGCCAGACGATCTTGTTGGCGGTGGACGTGCCGTTGATCACGAAGAACGTATGGTCGGCGCCGAAGTTACGCGCAGCGCGAGCCTCGGCTTCGGCCAAAGGCCCGGTGTGATCGAGCAGCGAGCCCAGTTCGGGCACCGATACCGACAAGTCCGAGCGCAGGGTGTTCTCCCCAAAGAACTGATGAAACGCCTGCCCCACCGGGCTTTTTCGATAGGCCACGCCACCGCCATGGCCGGGGGTGTGCCAGGAATAATTAGAGTCGGCGGTGTGTTGCACCAAAGCCTTGAAGAACGGCGGTAACAGGCCATCCAGGTAAGTGCGTGCGGCGCGGGCGACTTGGCGCGCCAGAAACGGCACGGTGTCTTCGAACAGATAAAGGATGCCGCGCAGTTGGTTGAGCTCGCTCATGGCATCGGCAGGGGCGTTTTCCAGGGTGACTTGCTCGCCCAGCGCAAAGATCGGCAGGTTGGGTGCGCGCAGCCGCGCCAGGCGAATCAGCTCTACCATGTTTTGCAACAGATGGGTGTTTTCCCCGGCGCCTTCGGCGGCGATCAACATGCACGCCAGACCGTGATGGGTCGCGGCCACCAGCCGCCCCTCGGCGTAGTCCACCGCAGAAAAAATACTGAAGCCCTCCTGTTCCAACTCCCTGGCGATGCCTCGAACCCGGTCACCGGCAACGGTGTCGGCCTTGATGTCACGGTGCACGATCAGAACGGGGAACTTCAGGTCTTTGTACATGAGCACTCTTACTCCGGAGGCTTTGCACAAGGGTAGAAGCTGGAAGCAAAAGTGGCGAATGAAGATTTCACAGGCGGTCGAGAGGTATCTACATAACTTCGGTACGGGGCTGCGATCAAACTGTGGCTTGCCTGCGATGACGGCCTGCCAGCCGACGCCTATCTGCCTGACACCCCACAATCCAAATGTGGGAGCTGGCTTGCCTGCGATGACGGCCTCCCAGCCGACACCTATCTACCTGATACCCCACAATCCAAATGTGGGAGCGGGCTTGCTCGCGAAAGCGGCCTGGCAGTCAACACAGTTGAACCGGGTAC
>NZ_LYSO01000049.1:0-42850 GCF_001728935.1 Pseudomonas sp. AP42 | reverse complement strand
CGGGGCGCCTAAGATCAAAAGCAGATCAAGATCAAGATCAAGAGCGACTCGCTTCGCATCGTAGTTACCGTCGGCTGCTACAACGTACAAAATTGTGTAGATACCTATGCTGCGATAGCGGTAGCTCAGTCAACAACGATGTTGAATGTGCCACCCTCTTCGCAGGCAAGCCAGCTCCCACATTTGCATTCATATTGCTTGTTAGACAGCGTCTCTAGGCAACATCAACCCCAGCGGCAGCCGCACTCGTGCTTCCAACCCACCGCCTTCCCGGTTGCGCAACTCAACATTGCCGCCATGCATCGACGCAATCCGCCGCACAATCGCCAACCCCAACCCGGTGCCCTTGCCACCTCGGGCTCGGTCGCCACGGGTGAAGGGGTTGAAGATACCTTCCAATTCCGCCGGATCGATTCCTGTGCCACGGTCCATCACACTCAGCACCACGTAAGGGGCGGCACTGTCGCCGGAGACGTACGCGGCCACTTCCACATCGGAACCGGCATGGTGCAAGGCGTTGCCAATCAAGTTGTTCAGCAGGCGCTTCATCGACACCCGGCGTAAGGCGAACGGCTGGATCGGCTCCAGGCGCGTGCGCACCTGCTCACCGTTCTGGTTATAGGGCGCAACCACTTCACGCACGAGGTCGGTGAGGTCGACCTCCTCGACCACCTCATCGCGCCCGTCACGGATGAACGCCAGGAACTGGTCCAGGATGGCGTCCATGTCTTCGATGTCGCGCACCATGTCATCGGTGAGGTCGGTATGGTCACCCATCAGTTCCAGGGACAAACGCAATCGCGTCAGCGGCGTGCGCAAGTCATGGGACACGCCCGCCAGCATCAACTCGCGCTCGCGCCCAGCTTGTTCGACGTCTTCCGCCATCTGGTTGAATGCGCCGTACACCTCGGTCATCTCACTGGGCGTGTCGCTGACCGGCAGGCGCACACTGCGCCCCTGGCCCAGTTGGCGAGCGGCAAACACCAGGCGTTTGAGGGGTTGGTTGAGCTGGCGGACGAAAATCCACGCAGACGCCGTTGAGAGCAAGCCAATGGCCAAGAACCAACCCAACACGTTCCAAATTTTTTGCCCGCGCAGCGGGTGCGGATAAAGCGGAACCTTGATCCACGCATCCCCCAGGCTGGGCGCTCGCACCCACAGCGCAGGCGAAACATGCATACGCAGGCGCACCTCGGTGTCGGCGCCCAATTCGGCCTGCATCTGGCGCTGGTAAATCTCGCTGTAGGGCCAATGTTGCTCGCCTTCAGGCACACCGGCGCCGTCAACCCGAGTCAGGGTCGATGCCTTGGCTACCTTTTCGCGGTTCTCAGGGTCTACCGCCCAATAACCACGCAACGTCAGGGCGACGCCATGGCTGTACTGCCGGTCTACCAGCACGTCTTCGTTCATCAGCAGATAAACCAGCGTGAGTGCCTTGGAAAACAGAACGACAATAAGCACCAGCCAGAGGGTGCGGGAGAAGAAACTTTGTGGGAACCACAGCGGGGTTTTCATAGATGAAAGCTGCACACCTTGCAGGAACGAGCGGTGCTCGCAGAATTGCAGACGCCGGGCATCCCGTCGACCTTCATGGGGTCAAACGCCAGGATACCCGCCCCTGCAAATCATCGGTCACTTGGTTGCGGTGCCATCCGGCACAAACACATAACCCACACCCCACACGGTCTGGATATAGCGCGGCTTGGACGGGTCTGGCTCGATCATCCGGCGCAGTCGGGAAATCTGCACATCAATGGAGCGCTCCAGGGCGTCCCATTCCCGGCCACGGGCCAGGTTCATCAGCTTGTCACGGGTCAGCGGCTGGCGAGCGTTCATCACCAAGGCCTTGAGCACTGCGAATTCACCTGTGGTGAGCATGTGCACTTCTTCACCGCGCTTGAGCTCACGGGTGGCCAGCGACAGTTCGTAGTCGCCAAAGGTGACGCTTTCGTCTTCGCTGCCCGGTGCGCCCGGTACCGCCGGTGCCTGGCGACGCAACACGGCCTTGACCCGCGCCATCAGCTCATCGGGGTTGAACGGTTTGGCCAGGTAGTCATCAGCACCCAGTTCCAGGCCTTTGATACGGCTCAGCTCATCGCCCTTGGCGGTGAGCATGATGATCGGGATCTGGTTGTTCGCACCGCGCAGGCGCTTGCACGCGGTAAGGCCGTCTTCGCCGGGCAGCATCAGGTCGAGTACGACCAGGTTGAAGACTTCACGCCCTAACAGGCGATCCATCTGCTCGGTGTTCGGCACCGCGCGGGCACGATAGCCCTTGGAGTTGAAAAAACGCTCCAGCAGGCTGCTCAGCCCCGGATCGTCATCAACGATGAGAATTTTTTCGCCTTCAGCAGTTTGTGCGGTGCTGCTCATTGGATGCTCCTCTTATCTCGGCGCGCATTATGGCGTAGCTGCCGTTATACGCACCGTGTGCATTGTTAGCAGATTTTTCATCTACTGCCAGCGAACCCACGCCCTACAACCTGCGGCGCAGTAGCCCCCAAGGGCAGAACGCTGGTTATAATGCGGCGCCTGCGTGCAGAGCAACGTCAGATCGTTACCGTTTACTGCCGGGCTTTTTTTACCCGCTTGTCGTGAATTTTTCGATTTCGAGGGTCAATAGCCAGCCTCTTGACCCAGGCAGCGGCGCCAGTCGGGCCGCTCAACCAGCCTCGCCGTGCCTTGTTTAACGGGCCGGCGCGCTGATTTTAAGAATTTCAGGTGGTTTTATGGACAGCATCAACAGCCGCATCGCCGAGGAACTCGGCGTACGCCCACAACAGGTCGAAGCGGCCGTCGCTCTACTGGATGAAGGCTCCACGGTGCCTTTCATCGCCCGTTACCGAAAAGAAGTGACCGGCAGCCTCGACGACACCCAACTGCGTCACCTGGAAGAGCGCCTGCGCTACCTGCGAGAACTCGACGAACGGCGTATCAGCATCCTCGCCAGCATCGAGGAACAGGGCAAGTTGACCCCGCAACTGGAACGCGACATCAAGCTCGCCGACACCAAGACCCGCCTCGAAGACCTTTACCTGCCGTACAAACAGAAACGTCGCACAAAGGGCCAGATCGCCCTGGAAGCCGGCCTGGGTGACTTGGCCGATGGCCTGTTCAACGACCCGTCGCTGACGCCAGAAACCGAAGCCGCACGCTTTATCGATGCTGAAAAAGGCGTCGCCGACGTCAAGGCCGCCCTCGAAGGCGCCAAGTACATCCTGATGGAGCGCTTCGCCGAAAACGCCAGCCTCCTGGAAAAACTGCGCACCTACCTCAAGCAAGAAGCCATCCTCAGCGCCCGCGTCATCGCCGGTAAAGAGGAAGAAGGCGCCAAGTTCCGCGACTATTTCGAACACGACGAGCCGCTCAAAAGCATGCCGTCCCACCGCGCCCTGGCGATTTTCCGCGGCCGCAACGAAGGCATTCTCAGCTCCGCATTGAAAGTCGGTGACGAGCTGCCGGGCACCATGCACCCGTGCGAAGGCATGATCGGTCAACAATTCGGCATCCAGAACCAGAACCGCCCGGCTGACAAGTGGCTTGGCGAAGTGGTGCGCTGGACCTGGAAGGTCAAGCTCTATACCCACCTGGAAACCGACCTGCTCGGCGAGTTGCGCGACGGCGCCGAAACCGAGGCGATCAATGTGTTCGCCCACAACCTGCACGACCTGCTGTTGGCCGCACCGGCCGGCCCACGTGCCACCCTGGGCCTCGACCCGGGCCTGCGCACCGGTTGCAAGGTCGCGGTGGTCGATGCCACCGGCAAGCTGCTGGACCACGCCACCGTGTACCCGCACGTTCCGCACAACAAGTGGGACCAGACCCTGGCTATCCTGGCCGCCCTGTGCGCCAAGCACGCGGTGGACCTGATCGCCATCGGCAACGGCACCGCCAGCCGCGAAACCGACAAGCTGGCCGCCGAGCTGATCAAAAAATACCCAGCCATGAAGATGACCAAGGTCATGGTCTCCGAAGCAGGCGCTTCGGTGTACTCGGCGTCGGAGTTGGCCTCCAAGGAATTCCCAGACCTCGACGTGTCGATCCGTGGCGCGGTGTCCATCGCCCGTCGCCTGCAAGACCCGCTGGCCGAACTGGTGAAGATCGACCCTAAATCCATCGGCGTCGGCCAGTACCAGCACGACGTGTCGCAGCTGAAACTGGCACGCGGCCTGGATGCGGTGGTGGAAGACTGCGTAAACGCCGTGGGCGTGGATGTGAACACCGCATCCGTGGCGCTGCTGGCGCGGATCTCCGGCCTCAACGCCACCCTGGCACAGAACATCGTCAGTCACCGCGACGAAAACGGCGCGTTCAAAACCCGCGCCGCGCTGAAAAAGGTCGCACGCCTGGGTGAAAAAACTTTTGAACAGGCTGCTGGTTTCCTGCGCGTAATGAACGGCGACAACCCGCTGGACGCCTCTGCGGTTCACCCGGAAGCCTACCCGCTGGTGCAACGCATTGCCGCCGAGACCGACCGCGATATCCGTTCGTTGATCGGCGATGCCGCGTTCCTCAAGCGCCTGGACCCGAAGAAGTACACCGACGAAACCTTCGGTGTGCCGACCATCACCGATATCCTGCAAGAGCTGGAGAAACCAGGTCGCGACCCGCGCCCCGAGTTCAAGACCGCCGAGTTCCAGGACGGCGTCGAAGACCTCAAGGACCTGCAACCCGGCATGATCCTCGAAGGCGTTGTAACCAACGTGACCAACTTCGGCGCATTCGTGGACATCGGTGTGCATCAGGACGGTTTGGTGCATATCTCCGCGCTTTCGGAGAAGTTCATCAAGGACCCACGTGAAGCGGTGAAAGCTGGTGACGTGGTCAAGGTCAAGGTCATGGAAGTCGATATCCCGCGTAAACGCGTGGGCCTGTCGATGCGCATGAGCGACACCCCCGGCGAGAAAATCGACGGTGCCCGTGGCGCTCGCCCAGGTTCGGCGCCGCGCCAGTCGCAGAACAACGCGCCGCGCAAGGAAACCGCGACTGCCGCGCCGAGCAACAACGCCATGGCGTCGCTGTTTGCCAACGCTAAACAGCTGAAGAAGCGCTGATGCAGATCCCGGCCGGTTTGACCCAGAGCGCCTTCAGCGAACTGATCGGCTGCCGCCTGCAACGCCTGGAAGAGGGCGTTGCCGAGGTGGCCCTGACCCTGGAGCCGCACCTGCGCAACCGCGCGGGCAAGCTCCATGGCGGGGCGATTTTCAGCCTGGTGGACATCACCATGGGCCTGGCATGCTCCAGCGCCCATGGTTTTGACCAGCAGAGCGCCACCATCGAATGCAAGATCAACTATATCCGCGCTGTGGAAGACGGTGAGGTGCTGTGCACCAGCCGGGTGATCCACACCGGTCGCCGCACCCTGGTGGTCGAGGCCGAGGTGTACCAAGGCGAAAGACTTGTCGCAAAAGCGCAGGGCACGTTCGCTGTCCTATAGCTCCCCACCCCCGATTTGAGTTAATTTCGGCGCTGCGATAACAGCGTCGGAATTTTCTCGCTGCGCTGTAGCCCAATTCATGGAGTGAAGTCGGCAAATTCAGAGCGGGTCAAATCGACTCAAAACCAGGCGATCACGCCAGTTTCAACTTCACCCTTGTAGACCGTCCTGCCCACCCCCATATTGGGGCGACTGACGCGTGAAGGAATCCAACTTGAGCGAACTTCTCAACCGCCGCCTGGCCCTGCTCGGCAAGCGCGAACACCTCTCCCTGCTAGAGCAATGCTTGCACGGCATCGAGCGCGAATGCCTGCGTGTCACCAACGAAGGTCGCCTGGCGCAAACGCCGCACCCCGAAGCCTTGGGCGCCGCGCTGACCAATGAACAGATCACCACCGACTACTCGGAATCGCTGCTGGAGTTCATCACCCCAGCCCTGCCGAACCCGGCCGATACTCTGAGCAGCCTGGACAAGATCCATCGCTTTGCCTACTCCAAGCTGGGCAACGAATACCTGTGGAGCCCCTCGATGCCGTGCCCGTTGCCGGCCGAGGAAGATATTCCGATTGCCTACTACGGCACCTCCAATATCGGCCAGCTCAAGTACGTGTACCGCAAGGGCCTGGCCCTGCGTTACGGCAAGACCATGCAGTGCATTGCGGGCATCCACTACAACTTTTCCCTGCCGGAACAGCTGTGGCCGTTGCTCAAGGAAACAGAAGGATTTGTCGGCACTGACCGTGACTATCAGTCCACGGCCTACATCGCGCTGATCCGTAATTTCCGGCGCTACAGCTGGCTGTTGATGTACCTGTTCGGTGCCTCGCCCGCCCTGGACGCCGGCTTCCTGCGCGGGCGCTCGCATCAGCTTGAAGTCCTCGATGCCGACACCCTGTACCTGCCCTACGCCACCAGCCTGCGCATGAGCGACCTGGGTTACCAGAGCAACGCCCAGGCCGGCCTGACGCCGTGCTACAACGATTTGGCCAGCTACACCGACAGCCTGCGCGAAGCGGTGGCAACACCCTACGCGCCGTACGTTGAAGTCGGCACGCACAAGGATGGCGAGTGGGTGCAACTGAACACCAACATCCTGCAGATCGAAAACGAGTACTACTCCAACATCCGCCCCAAGCGTGTGACCTACACCGGCGAGCGGCCGATCCAGGCGCTGATGGCCCGTGGTATTCAGTACATCGAAGTGCGCTGCCTGGACATCAACCCGTTCCTGCCGATGGGTATCGACCTGCCGGAATCACGTTTCCTCGACGCGTTCCTGCTGTACTGCGCACTGAACGACAGCCCGCTGTTCGCCAACAACGAGTGCGGCAACGCCACCTCCAACTTCCTCAGCGTGGTCAAGGAAGGCCGCCGTCCGGGCTTGCAATTGCAGCGTGACGGCCAGCCGGTGGACATGAAAGAGTGGGCGGCAGAGTTGCTGGAGAAGATTGCCCCGCTGGCCGCCCTGCTCGATCAGAGCCATGGCATCACCGAACACAGCGAGGCACTGGACGACCAGTTGGCCAAGGTCAAGGACCCGTCCCTGACCCCCTCGGCCCAGGTGTTGGCAGCCATGGCTGAGCGCAAGGAAAGCTTTGCGCAGTTCTCCCTGCATCAAAGCGAAGTGCATGCCGAGTACTTTCGCAAGGAGCCTTTGGCGGCTGACGAACAAGCGCGCTTTGAAGAGCTGGCCCGTGTGTCGCTGGCGCAACAGGCGGAGCTGGAGCAGAACGAAGTGGGCGATTTCGACGTGTTTGTCGGCTCGTACCAGGCAAGTATCCTCGCCATCAGCAACTAACCTAAGGCTCGCTCCCCTGGGGAGCTGGCTTGTGTGGGAGCTGGCTTGCCTGCGATAGCGGTGGGTCAGCAACCCACCTGTTGACTGATACACCGCTATCGCAGGCAAGCCAGCTCCCACATTATTCTGCCAGCCTGAAAACAGGCTTCGCCATTTACCCTCATAAGCTAATTCGAAAAAGTTATTTATTTTAGAATTCTTAGATCATTTAGTCTCCTCTCACGCCGACCCTCGGCCGCCTGATTGAGGAGCTTCCCCTTGAAACTGCTGACCCCTCTGCGCCTGTTGGCCGCATTGTCCCTGGCCGGTGCCAGCCTGTTTGCCCAGGCGGCGGATGTGACCATTGCGTACCAGACCACCGTGGACCCGGCCAAAGTCGCCCAAGCCGACGGCGCCTATGAAAAGGCGACCAACGCCAAGATCGACTGGCGCAAATTCGACAATGGCGCCGACATTATCGCCGCCATCGCTTCCGGCGACGTACAGATCGGCTACCTCGGTTCCAGCCCGCTGACCGCCGCAATCACCCGCAAAGTCCCGGTGCAAACCTTCCTCGTCGCCACCCAGATCGGCGGCGCCGAAGCCCTGGTGGCGCGTAACGGTTCGGGGATCAACAGCCCTCAGGACCTGATCGGCAAAAAGATCGCCGTGCCCTTCGTTTCCACCGGCCACTACAGCCTGCTCGCCGCGCTGAAACACTGGAACATCGACCCGGCCAAAGTCACCATCCTCAACCTCGCCCCGCCGGCCATCATCGCCGCCTGGAAGCGCGGTGATATCGACGCCACCTACGTGTGGGACCCAGCTCTGGGCGTGGCCAAGGAAACCGGCAAGGTGCTGATCACCTCCGGGGAGCTGGCCAAGTTCGGCGCGCCGACGTTCGATGCCTGGATCGTGCGCAAGGATTTTGCCGAGAAGCACCCGGAGATCGTTACCGCTTTCGCCAAGGTCACTCTGGATGCCTACGCCGCCTACCGAAAAGACCCACAAGCCTGGCTCGCCCATTCCGGCAACGTCGACAAGCTGGTGAAACTCTCCGGTGCCAAGGCCAGCGATATCCCGTTGCTGCTGCAAGGCAACGTCTACCCGCTCGCTGCCGACCAGGTCACCCTGCTGGGCGCACCGACCATCAAGGCCGTCACCAATACCGCTGCGTTCCTCAAGGAGCAGGGCAAGGTCGATGCCGTGCTGCCGGACTACGCCCCTTACGTCAGCGCCCAGTTCATTACCAACTGACCCAGGAGTTCACTGCGATGGCCTTGCTACAGCTGGAGCGCATCAGCGCACAGTACCCAGGCGCCCCGGAACCGGTACTGTCCGATATTTCACTGGAACTAGGGCCCCAGCAATTGCTGGTTGCCCTGGGCCCGTCCGGCAGTGGCAAGACGTCGTTGTTGAACCTGATTGCCGGCTTCGTCGAACCCTCTGCCGGGCGTATCACCCTCGATGGCGTGCCGGTCAAAGGCCCCAGCGCCGAACGCGGCGTGGTGTTCCAGGACGACGCCCTGCTGCCCTGGCAGGACGTGTTGGCCAATGTGGCTTTCGGCCTGGAACTGGCCGGCGTACCCAAGGCGCAGCGCGACGTGCGCGCCCGTGAAATGCTCGCACTGGTGGACCTGGCCGGTTTCGACAGCCGCCGCATCTGGCAACTCTCCGGCGGCCAGAAGCAACGCGTCGGCCTGGCGCGTGCGTTGGCGGCCGACCCGCGCGTATTGCTGATGGACGAACCCTTCGGCGCCCTGGATGCCTTCACCCGTGAACAAATGCAGGAGTTGCTGCTGCAAGTGTGGCGGCGCACGGCCAAGCCGGTGTTCCTGATTACCCACGACATCGAAGAGGCGGTGTTTCTCGCCACCGACCTGATCTTGCTCGCGCCCAACCCCGGCCAGATCGTTGAGCGGTTGCAGCTGGACTTCGGTCATCGGTATGCCGCCGGAGAATCGGCCCGCGCCATCAAGTCCGACCCACGCTTTATCGAAACCCGCGAACACGTGCTGGGCAAAGTGTTCTCCCAACGGCAGGTGTACGCATGAGCAGCTACGAACTTCCCGCCACGGCCACCGAGCCTGCGACACATGCCGTGATCCCGCTGCGCCGGCGCCTGAGCACGCGCTGGATCAGCCTGCTGACCCTGGTGGCCTTGCTCGCCCTCTGGTGGGCCGTCACCGCCACCGGTTTGATCGAGCCCCTGTTCCTGCCGCCACCGTCGGCCGTGCTGCAAAAAGGCTGGCTGTTGGCGACCACCGGTTATATGGATTCCACCTTGTGGCAGCACCTGGGCGCGAGCCTCAGCCGCATCGGCCTGGGCCTGGGCTTTGCGGTACTGTCCGCCGTGCCGGTGGGGATCGCCATCGGTGCCAACCGTATTGCCCGTGGCATTCTCGATCCGCTGATCGAGTTCTACCGGCCGATTCCGCCCCTGGCCTACCTGCCGTTGATCGTGATCTGGTGCGGCATTGGCGAGCTGTCCAAGGTGCTGCTGATCTACCTCGCTATCTTCGCCCCGATTGCCATCGCCACCGCCACGGGCGTGCGCACCGTCGACCCGGCCAAATTGCGCGCGGCGCAGTCGTTGGGCGCCACCCGCGCGCAACTGATTCGCCATGTGATCCTGCCCAGCGCCCTGCCCGATATCCTCACCGGTGTGCGTATCGGCCTGGGTGTGGGCTGGTCGACCCTGGTGGCGGCCGAGTTGATTGCCGCCACCAGCGGCCTGGGGTTCATGGTGCAGTCGGCGGCGCAGTTTCTGGTCACTGATGTGGTGGTGCTGGGCATCCTGGTGATCGCCCTGATCGCCTTCGCCATGGAAATGGGCCTGCGCGCCCTGCAGCGTAAATTAGTGCCCTGGCATGGCCAGGCACACTGAGTGAAGAACCCACAATGAGCAGCCTGACCGTTACCCCATTAAGCACCGCCCTGGGCGCCCAGATCAGTGGCGTCGATATCACCCAGCCGCTGAACCCCGAACAGCGCGACGCGATTGAACAGGCGTTGCTCGACTATTCGGTGTTGTTCTTCCGTGACCAGCCGATCACGCCCCAACAACAGGCACGGTTCGCGGCGAACTTCGGCGACCTGCACATCCACCCGATCTACCCCAACGTGCCGGAACAGCCTGAAGTGCTGATCCTCGACACCGCCGTCACCGACGTGAGAGATAACGCGGTCTGGCATACCGACGTGACCTTCCTGCCCACGCCTGCCCTGGGCGCAGTGCTCAGCGCCAAGCTGCTGCCAGCCTTCGGCGGCGATACCTTGTGGGCCAGTGGGATTGCGGCGTATGAGGCGCTGTCCGAGCCGTTGAAGCGCTTGCTCGATAGGCTCACCGCCACACACGATTTCACCAAGTCGTTCCCGCTGGAACGCTTTGGCAACACCGCCGAAGACCTCGTGCGCTGGGAGGCAACACGCAAGAAAAACCCGCCGCTATCGCACCCAGTCGTGCGCACGCATCCGGTAAGTGGGCGTAAATCGCTGTTCGTCAGCGACGGTTTCACCACCCGAATCAATGAACTGGAACCGGCCGAAAGCGAGGCGATTCTCAAGCTGCTGTTCGCCCACGCCACCCGCCCGGAATTCACCATTCGCTGGCGCTGGCAGGAGAATGACGTGGCGTTCTGGGATAACCGCGTTACCCAGCATTACGCCGTGGATGACTACCGGCCGCAGCGGCGGGTGATGCACCGGGCGACGATTCTTGGGGATGTGCCGTTCTAACGCCAAGCACGATATATCCATCAATGAAAATAAAAATGTGGGAGCGGACTTGCTCGCGAATGCGGTGATTCAGTCACCTATTTACTGACTGACACTCCGCTTTCGCGAGCAAGCCCGCTCCCACATTTTGGTCGCTGGGCGGTAGGTTATTCGGCGGTGGACGGCTTCTCCCACAAGTTGATGCCACCTTCCTGCGCAAACCGATCAATCTCCGCCAGCTCTTCGGCACTGAAGCTCAAGTTCTTCAACGCCCCGACGTTCTCGATAATCTGCTCCGGCCGGCTCGCGCCGATCAGCGCACTGGTCACCCGTGGGTCGCGCAATGTCCACGCCAGCGCCAACTGGGCCAGGCTCTGGCCACGGCGCTTGGCGATTTCATTCAGGCCGCGTACATGGGCGATGTTAGCCTCGGACAGGTGCTGGGCCTGCAACGAGCCACCACCCGGACGGTTCACCCGCGCATCGGCCGGTACGCCGTTGAGGTATTTATCGGTCAACAAACCCTGGGCCAGCGGCGTGAAGGCGATCACCCCGGCGCCGAGTGCTTCAGTGGTGTCCAGCAGGTCTTTTTCCACCCAACGGTTGAGCAGGTTATAGGCCGGCTGGTGGATCAACAGCGGCACTTTCCACTCGTTGAGCAAGGCTGCGATTTCGCGGGTTTTTACCCCGGAGTAAGACGAGATACCGATGTACAACGCCTTGCCTTGTTGCACGGCGGTGGCCAGGGCGCTCGCGGTCTCTTCCAGGGGCGTGTCGGGGTCGAAGCGGTGGGAATAGAAGATATCCACATAGTCGACGCCCAGGCGTTGCAGGCTCTGGTCCAGGCTCGCCAATACGTATTTACGCGAACCGCCACCCTGGCCGTAAGGGCCGGGCCACATGTCCCAACCGGCTTTGCTGGAGATGATCAGTTCGTCGCGATAGTGCTTGAAGTCTTCGCGCAGCAAGCGACCGAAATTGATCTCGGCGCTGCCGTAGGGCGGGCCGTAGTTGTTGGCCAGGTCGAAGTGGTTGATGCCCAGGTCGAACGCCGTGCGCAGCAACGCGCGCTGGGTGTCGATCGGGGTACTGTCGCCAAAGTTGTGCCACAACCCCAGGGACAGTGCTGGCAGCACCAATCCACTGCGGCCTACGCGGCGATAAGGAATAGATTCATAGCGGTTTTCGGCAGCAATGTACGTCATCGAATCCTCTCTTGATCTAGGGCAAATAAGGCCCGGGAATAGGCATATTCCCGGGCCTTATAAGCAGCTGAATCGCTTAAGTCTGCCTCTTCCTTTTACAGCAAAGGCCTACTTGAGAGGAACGCTATCAGCGCACCATGTGCAGAAACTGCAGGTGCCGCTCGTACTGGTCGAGGATGTCATTGATGATCTGCTCCTTGGTGTAGCCCACCAGGTCATAGTCCTGGCTGCCTTCACTCAAGTGCACTTCGGCCCGATAGTAGCGGCGGTTGTTAATCTCTTTCTTGCCGATGCCGCCCAGGGCGAACGACGGCGTGAAGTAGCCGCGCATCTGTACCTGGTAGATGAACGGACGTTCTTCACCATGGCCGATCTCCAAGCTGACACTGTCGTTGGAAGGGTCGGGCTGTGTCACCACCGTAAGGCCCTTCTCGACAAACACTGCGGTCACTTCTTCAATTGCCGGGCGCACCGTGGTGTCGAGGAAACGGTAGACCTCATCGCGGGATGGGAAATGCACCGCCTGGCTCAAACGCTGGCGCCAGCCGCCTCGGCCTTTGCGTGAAGCGGAAATCGGCGCCAGGGAATGCAACTGCGCGATCTGCTTTTGCGACTCCAGGTAGAACGCCTTGTGCAGCCCCCACATCATCAATAGCAGGATCAGCGAGAACGGCAGCGAGGTCAGCACCACCGCAGACTTGAGCGAGTCGATACTGCCGGCGAACAGCAAGGCACTGGTGACCAAGGCGGTCATCGCGCCCCAGAACACACGCAGCCACTTCGGCCCGTCTTCGTCAGCATTGCCGCCTTTGGACGAGAGAGTGGACAGCACCACCGTGCCTGAGTCCGCCGAGGTCACGAAGAACACAAAGCTGATGAACACCGTGACCGCGATCACGGTCTTGCTCCACGGGTAGGTTTCCAGCAGCAGGTAGAGGCTCATCGATGGCTCATCGATCGCCGACTGGCCCAGTGCGGCCATGCCATGGTTGAGCACCTGGTCGATGGCGCTGTTACCGAAGATCGACATCCACGCCAGGGTGAAGCCCAGCGGAATCAGCAGCACGCCAAACACGAATTCGCGGATGGTGCGGCCACGGGAAATACGCGCGATAAACAGGCCCACAAACGGCGACCATGCAATCCACCAGGCCCAATAGAACACCGTCCAGCCGCCCAGCCAGTCGCTCGGCTCGTTGTAGGCGTACACATCAAAACTCTTGGTGGGCAGCGCCCCCAAATAGTCACCGATGTTCTGGATCAAGGTGTTGAGCAGGTGCTGGGTAGGCCCGGCGAACAACACGAACAGCAGCAGCGCACAGGCCAGCAGCATGTTGATGTCGGACATCACCCGCACGCCCTTGTCGACGCCGGCCACGGCCACGATGATCGCCGCGCCCATCATCAGGGTGATCAGGCCCACCTGGATCCACTGGGTATGGGCAATGCCAAACAGGTAGTCCAGGCCAGAATTGAGGTGCAGTACGCCAAAGCCCATGTCGGCGCCAAGGCCGAACACCGTGGCAATGATGCCAAAGCCATCCACGGCGTAACCGATAGGGCCATTGATGCGCTTGCCGATCAGCGGGTACAGCGCCGAGCGCAACGCCAGCGGCAGGTTATGCCGATAGGCGAAATACGCCAGAGCCATGCCGACAAACGCGAACACGCCCCAGCCATGCAGGCCCCAGTGCAGGAACAGCACCTGCATGGCCTGGCGCGCCGCATCGGCGTTCATTGCTTCGCCCTGGGGCGGCTGCACCAAGTGCGTCAGCGGCTCCGAGACACAAAAGAAAAACAGCGTGATGCTGATCCCGGCGGCGAACAACATGCCGGCCCAGGACAGGTAACTGAATTCGGGCTCGTCGTGGTCGGCACCGAGTTTTATCTTGCCGTAGCCCGATAGCGCGGTGACCACCACGAAGACCAGATACAGGGTCATCGCCAGCATGTAGTACCAGCCGACCGTGTTGGCCGCCCAGTTTTGCGCCGCCAGCAGCCAGGCACCGGCCTGTTGCGGGATAGCGATGACCGTGATGCCAAACAGCAGGATGACGGTGGCGGCAAAGTAGAAAACGGGCGCATTCATGCGCACCAGGCCGCTGGATGAGGTAGACGATGCACTCATGAACGGTGCACCTCAAGGTTGCGGGATATGGCTGTAAAAAACGGACTCAGCAAAGGTAAGCCTCCTGTTGTGAGCGGGCAGCGAACCACCGGTTTAACTTGAACGAACGTTCAAGTTAAACATGAATAGGCGGTCTTGGACTAATCGCAGGGCCGAGTGGTAGGTGTTTCCTACACTAGCTCAGGGATTGGTATGACGGATGAAGGAGGCAAATCGTTCAGCGATATAACTTTGAAATGGGGATAAAAATGTGGGAGCGGGCTTGCTCGCGAAGGCGGTGTGTCAGCCAACACATGCTTGAACTGACACGCAGCCTTCGCGAGCAAGCCCGCTCCCACAGGGGGTGTGCGACCTTCGGCTACTTCTGCGCCCCATCATCATGCTGCAAGTTCGCCTGGGTAATGTTCGCCCCGGCCGGCACGCTGCGGGTCAGCCACACATTGCCGCCAATGGTCGAACCCTGGCCAATGGTGATCCGCCCCAGGATCGTCGCCCCGGCGTAGATCACCACATCATCTTCAACAATAGGGTGACGCGGGTGGCCTTTCTGCAATTGCCCATCTTCATCCGCCGGAAAGCGTTTGGCCCCCAGTGTCACAGCCTGATAGATGCGTACCCGCTCGCCGATGATCGCCGTCTCGCCAATCACCACGCCCGTGCCGTGGTCGATAAAGAAACTCGGGCCGATCTGCGCGCCGGGGTGGATATCAATGCCGGTGGCCGAGTGGGCGATTTCTGCACTGATCCGCGCCAGCAGCGGCAGGCCGGCGCGGTACAGGTGGTGGGCCAGGCGATGATGGATCACCGCCAGGATGCCCGGGTAGCACAGCAGCACCTCATCCACACTGCGGGCGGCCGGGTCGCCGTGGTAGGCGGCGAGTACATCGGTGTCCAGCAGGCTGCGCAAAGATGGCAGCGCCAGGGCGAAATCCTGGATCAGGCGAATGGCGTGGGCGTTGACCTCACTGTCATCCTCACCGCTCTGGCGTGCGGCATAGCGCAGCTCCAGGCGCGCCTGGGCGAGCAGGGCGTTGAGCGCGACGTCGAGGGTATGGCCCACGTAGAAGTCTTCGCTTTCTTCGCGCAGGTCCGCCGGGCCCAGACGCATCGGAAACAGGGCGCCGCACAAGGCCTCAAGAATCTGCGCCACTGCCTCGCGGGACGGCAATTCGCGGCCACCATGCTCGCCACTCAAGCGCCCATTGCGCGTTCGCCACTGGTCGCGGGCGCCGCGCAGTTGGCTGACGATGGTCTGCAATTGCCAATGACTGGAACGCTCACTCACGGTATTCACTCCTGACGAAATGGCCATCACTTTACGGTATGCACCCGGGCAGCTCTTAAGAACCAATGGTGCGAGCCTAAGAACCTTTCGTCATAAGCGATTGACGGTTGCCCGATGAAAAGTGCCTGCCTATAGTCCCCCCATCACTCAGCCACCGTGCGTAACCATGATCAAACAACAGCTCGACCGTTTTGACCGCCTGGACCTACTGGGCAATGCCACCGCCCTGGAAAAACTCGAGCGACTGTCGGCCTGGCTGGGCAGGGACGTCTACGTCAAACGCGATGACACCACGCCGCTGGCCATGGGCGGCAACAAGCTGCGCAAACTTGAATACCTGGCTGCCGACGCGCTTGCCCAGGGCGCCGACACCTTGGTCACCGCTGGCGCGATCCAGTCCAACCATGTGCGCCAGACCGCTGGGCTGGCCGCCAAACTCGGCCTGGGCTGTGTGGCCCTGCTGGAAAACCCTACCGGTACTGAAGACCCCAACTACCTCGGCAACGGCAATCGCCTGCTGCTGGAGCTGTTCGACGCCAAAGTGGAATTGGTGGAAAACCTCGACAACGTCGACGACCAACTCAACGCCCTCGCCGACCGCCTGCGCAGTAACGGCAAGAAGCCGTACCTGGTGCCTATCGGCGGCTCCAACGCCCTCGGCGCATTGGGTTACGTGCGCGCCGGGCTGGAGTTGGCCGCGCAGATTGAAGACAGCGGCATTGAATTCGCCGCCGTGGTGCTCGCCTCTGGCAGCGCCGGCACCCACAGCGGCTTGGCCCTGGCCTTGAGCGAAGCATTGCCGCAGTTACCGGTGATCGGCATCACGGTGTCGCGCACCGAGCAAGCGCAATTGCCCAAGGTGCAGGGCCTGGCCGAACGCACTGCCGAGTTGCTCGGTGTGGCTATTCCCGACGCCTTCAAAGTCACCCTGTGGGACGAGTATTTCGGGCCGCGTTATGGCGAGCCAAACGCTGGCACGCTCTCGGCGATCAAACTTTTGGCCAGCCAGGAAGGTCTGTTGCTGGACCCGGTGTATACCGGCAAGGCCATGGCCGGTTTGCTCGACGGTATCGGGCGCCAGCGCTTTGAAGAAGGGCCGATCATTTTCCTGCATACCGGCGGGGCGCCGGCGTTGTTTGCCTATGACTCAGTATTCAACTGATTGAATAGGGTCATATTCAAAAATAGAATATGAAATTGTATTTTTATTATTTTCAAGACTTAAAAACCCACCTTATCATCGCGCCGAAGGCGAAGACGCGCTTCGCACTTTAGGGCAGGATACGACTACCGCGTCACCTGCTTCGCTCACCATAAAAACACAGGGGCTCTCCATGACTATTTCTGCATTTCGTCGCACGCTGCTGGTTGGCACATTGGGCCTGGCGCTTGGCGCTGGCTGGCTGGGCCAGGCCGTTGCCGGCGAGCAGTTGAACACCATCAAGAAGGCCGGCGAGATCAAGATCGGCCTGGAAGGCACCTACCCGCCGTTCAGCTTTGTCGATGAAAGCGGCAAGCTCAGCGGTTTCGAAGTGGAACTGTCCGAGGCACTGGCCAAGGAGCTGGGCGTCAAGGTCAAGCTGCAAGCCACGCCATGGGACGGCATCCTCGCCGCGCTGGAATCCAAGCGCCTGGACGCCGTGGTCAACCAGGTAACCATCTCCGAAGAGCGTAAGAAAAAATACGATTTCTCCACGCCTTACACCGTGTCCGGCATCCAGGCCCTGGTCCTGAAGAAGAACGTCGACTCGATTAAGAAAGCCGACGACCTGGCCGGCAAGAAAGTCGGTGTAGGCCTGGGCACCAACTACGAACAATGGCTCAAGGACAACCAACCCAAAGCCATTATCAAGACCTACAACGACGACCCAACCAAATTCCAGGACCTGCGCATCGGCCGTATCGACGCCATCCTGATCGACCGTCTGGCCGCCCTGGAATACGCCAAGAAAGCCCCCGACACCGCCGCTGCCGGCGACGCCTTCTCCCGTCAGGAATCCGGTATCGCCCTGCGCAAAGGCGAGCCCGAGCTGCTCGACGCGGTGAACAAGGCTCTGGACAAACTGCGCGCCGACGGCACCTTGAAGACGCTGTCCGAGAAGTACTTCAACGCTGACGTCACGCAATAATGGAAGCAGGTTTCCAACTCGCGCTGGACTCCGCGCCCTTTCTGCTCAAGGGCGCGTACTACACGGTAATCCTCAGCCTGGGCGGGATGTTTTTCGGCCTGCTGCTGGGCTTCGGCCTGGCCTTGATGCGCCTGTCGCGCTTCAAGCTCTTGAGCTGGACGGCTCGGGTCTACGTGTCGTTCTTTCGCGGCACGCCGTTGCTGGTGCAGCTGTTCCTGATCTACTACGGCTTGCCGCAAGTGGGCATCGAGCTGGACCCTATCCCGGCCGCCATGATCGGCTTTTCGCTGAATATGGCCGCCTATGCCTGTGAAATCCTGCGGGCCGCCATCGCCTCCATCGAGCGTGGCCAGTGGGAAGCCGCTGCCAGTATCGGTATGACCCGTGCGCAAACGCTGCGCCGGGCCATCCTGCCCCAGGCGATGCGCACGGCGTTGCCACCTTTGGGCAACAGCTTTATTTCGCTGGTCAAGGACACGGCGCTGGCCGCCACCATCCAAGTGCCCGAGCTGTTTCGCCAGGCCCAACTGGTGTCGGCACGTACCTTCGAAATCTTCACCATGTATCTGTCCGCAGCCCTGATCTACTGGATCCTGGCGAGCATCCTGGCGCATCTGCAAAATCGTCTGGAAGACCGGGTCAACCGGCATGACCTGGAGTCTTGAAGCATGATCGTGGTTGAAAAACTGACCAAACAATTCAACGGTCAGGTGGTGCTCAACGGCATAGACCTTGAGGTCAAGGAAGGCGAAGTGGTCGCCATCATCGGCCCCAGCGGTTCGGGCAAGACCACCTTCCTGCGCTGCCTGAACTTCCTCGAAGAGCCCACCAGCGGCCGTATCAAGGTGGGTGACATCGAGATCGACAGCAGCAGGCCGCTCAACCAGCAACAGGGCCTGGTGCGGCGCCTGCGCCAGCATGTGGGCTTTGTGTTCCAGAACTTCAACCTGTTCCCCCACCGCACCGCGCTGGAAAACGTCATCGAAGGCCCGATCGTGGTCAAGAAGATGCCACGGGAAGCGGCGGCCGAACTGGGGCGCAAGCTGTTGGCCAGGGTGGGCCTGGCGGGCAAGGAAGCGTCCTACCCAAGGCGGTTGTCCGGCGGCCAGCAGCAGCGTGTGGCGATTGCCCGCGCATTGGCCATGGAGCCGGAGGTGATCCTGTTCGACGAACCCACCTCGGCCCTCGACCCGGAACTGGTGGGCGAAGTTCTGGCAACCATCCGCAGCCTGGCCGAAGAAAACCGCACCATGGTCATTGTCACCCACGAGATGAGCTTTGCGCGGGACGTGGCCAACCGGGTGATCTTTTTCGACAAGGGCGTGATCGTCGAACAGGGCGAAGCCAAGGCGCTGTTTGCCAACCCCAGGGAAGAACGCACCAAGCAGTTCCTGAGCAAATTCCTCGCCCACTGACACCTCCCGATGTAGGAGCGAGCTTGCTGCGAAGAACGTTAACGATAACGCGGTGAATCAGATTGACCGAGTTGCCTGGACGTTCTTCGCGAGCAAGCTCGC
Organism: Pseudomonas sp. AP42; assembly: GCF_001728935.1. Taxonomy (NCBI): domain Bacteria; kingdom Pseudomonadati; phylum Pseudomonadota; class Gammaproteobacteria; order Pseudomonadales; family Pseudomonadaceae; genus Pseudomonas; species Pseudomonas sp. AP42. Next base: position 23,655 of record NZ_LYSO01000049.1, on the reverse strand, counting down.
TCCTACAACGGGTTGCAGGTTGAGCGTGTAAAAGCCCCCCTCGCAAGCGCCTTAAAATCCCCCTCCCCGTCAGACCCTTCTGAATCTCTCCAAACCCGCCGTTTAGCCCTTTGCCTCCATTGACGCTCCCCGGCCAACCCTCTTATCTAGCGCCTTGAGGATTGGATCCTATCCCGGCTACTGACTGAATCGTGTCTTTCGACCCCCTTGCGCCTGTGCGTCGAGGTTTCGGAACGATTGCTGCTGGCTGCATCAAGGAGATTACTTATGACACACACTCAAACCCCGGCCACGCTCCGTGCCCCAAGGCTGCCCCAAGCTATTGGAAACGGCATCAGCGCCCTGGCTTCCGCCCATTTGCAGGTCGACATTTCACCCTACCCGAGCATGGAGGAAGGCGACCTGATTGAACTGTTCTGGAACAACTGCTTTGCTGCCTCGCGCAAGGTGACGGCGTGCAAGATCGGCACGTATACCCACCTGTGCGTCCCGGAGAGCTTTGTGCAGGATGGCCCGGCACGCGTCCATTACCAGGTCTTGCAGATCGGCCATGGCCCGATGCGCTCGGCGGTGACCCTGGTGCGGGTCAAGACCAACTACCCCGGCGGTCAGCCTTTGCCGCGCCTGAACCCTGAAGGCGGCGACGAAAACCAGAACCTGGCGCCCGTGAACCTGCCCGAGACGATCCGCCGCCATGGCGTCAACAGCAGCCAGGTAAGGCGCGGCATTCCACTGACCATCGAGCCTTACCTGAACATGAGCACGGGCGACGCCATCACCTTGCGCTGGGGCGATGTACGCTTGGACCTGCCCCGCATCCAGGCTCAGGGCGTCGGCCTGGCGGTGCAGGTGTGGGTGCCGCCCCACGTGATTATCGAAGCAGGCGACGACTGCCGATTGGAGGTCACCTACTGCATTCTCGACCGCGTGGGTAACAACTCCCGCTGGGCGCCCGCCCGTACGCTGCGCATCGCCGCCTGCACACCGCCCTGCCCAGCCTCGTCCGCGCCGGGCTATCAACCGCGTCGCTTCGGATCACCCTGTGAACCGGGGTGACAGCCCTTCTATGCATATTCCTAAAAGTTAGTTTATTTAAATAATTAACACGCTTAGGGTATATGCACCGGACCACCGGACATTCCTGATTTTTCTGTTTATTTCATTGAATGCGAGGTCGGTATGGTCAGAATTACCCCGGTGCACAACGCCAGGGCATTGCGTGCAGCCAAGGAGCGGCGCTGATGTCTAACTTGGCTCTAACATCCCCCCAGAGTGATCTGGACGTAGCCCCCCTGCTGTTGCCCGCCACGGTGCTGCGCAACGACGCCCAGGCGCTGAGCGCCGCCCACGAACTGGCCCAGGCTGCGCGCGCGCAGGCCGCCCAGCGCGACCAGCAGCGCAAACTGCCCTGGGCGCAGCTCGAACAGTTCACCCGCAGCGGCTTGGGCAGTATTTCCATTCCCCGTGAATACGGCGGGCCCCAGGTGTCGTTTGTGACCCTGGCCGAAGTCTTCGCGATCATCAGCGCGGCCGACCCAGCCCTCGGGCAGATCCCGCAAAACCATTTCGGCATCCTGCATGTGTTGCAGGGCACCGCCACCGAGCGCCAGAAAAAGCAGCTGTTCCAGAGCGTGCTCGACGGCTGGCGCATCGGCAACGGCGGCCCCGAACGCGGCACCAAAAACACCCTGGAGCTCAAGGCGCGCCTCACGGCCGAAGGTGCCGGGTTCGTGGTCAGCGGGCAAAAGTTCTACTCCACTGGAGCCTTGTTTGCCCACTGGGTGGCAATCAAGGCCCTGAACGATGACGGCAAGCAGGTCATGGCTTTTGTACGTCGCGGTAGCGAAGGGCTGCGCATCGTTGATGACTGGTCCGGCTTTGGCCAACGCACCACCGCCAGCGGCACCGTCTTGCTTGACCGCGTGGCCGTGGAGCCGGAACTGGTCATCGACAACTGGCGCCTGGGCGAAACCCCGAATATCCAGGGGGCCGTGTCGCAGTTGATTCAGGCCGCCATCGACGCCGGCATCGCCCGCGGCGCCCTCGACGATGCCATTGCTTTCGTGCGTGAACGTTCACGCCCGTGGATCGACGCCAAGGTCGAGCGAGCCAGCGACGACCTGTATGTAATCGCCGATATCGGCAAGTTGAAGATCGAACTGCACGCCGCCGAAGCCCTGCTGCGTAAGGCCGGCCAGGTGCTCGACCAGGTCAGCGCCGCGCCGATCACCGCGCAGTCCGCCGCCCACGCCTCGATTGCCGTGGCCGAGGCCAAGGTGCTGACCACCGAAGTGGCGCTGCAGGTCACCGAGAAGCTCTTCGAACTGGCGGGCAGCCGCGCCACCCTGGCCGAATTCAACCTTGACCGTCACTGGCGCAACGCCCGGGTGCACACCCTGCACGACCCGGTGCGCTGGAAGTACCACGCCATCGGCGCCTATCGACTCAACGGCACCTTGCCGGCTCGTCATTCCTGGATTTAACCAACCAGAACACTTTTTCCACGAGCTTCTGGAGAAACTCATGACCCTTTCTCACCCCGTCGCAGTCATCACCAGCGACGAACAAGCGCTTATCGTCGCCAGCGACCTTGCTGAAGACTTGCGCCGCGACAGCGCTCAACGCGACCGCGAACGCCGCCTGCCATTGCCCGAGCTGGACGTGTTTTCCCGCTCTGGCCTGTGGGGCATCAGCGTGCCCAAGGCCTACGGCGGCGCGGGCGTGTCCAACGTCACCCTGGCCAAGGTCATCACACTGATCGCCCAGGCCGATGGCTCGTTGGGCCAGATTCCGCAAAACCATTTCTATGCCCTCGAAGTACTGCGCGTGAACGGCAGCCCCGAGCAGCAGCAACGCCTGTACGCCGAGGTATTGGCCGGCCAACGCTTTGGCAACGCCTTGGCGGAACTGGGCACCAAGACCGCCCATGACCGCATCACCAGCCTCACTCGCGACGGCGATGGTTTTCGCATCAGCGGGCGCAAGTTCTACGCCACCGGGGCGATCTACGCCCAGCGCATCCCCACCTCGGTAGTGGATGCACACGGCGTGCAGCAACTGGCCTTCGTGCCGCGTGACAGCGCGGGCCTGACGGTGATCGACGACTGGAGCGGCTTCGGCCAGCGCACCACCGGCAGCGGCTCGGTGGTGTTCGACAACGTGTGGGTGGCAGCGCAAGACGTGGTGCCGTTCCAGAGCGCCTTCGAACGCCCGACTACCGTTGGCCCGCTGGCGCAGATCCTCCATGCGGCCATCGACACCGGCATCGCCCGTGCGGCCTTTGAGGACGCCTTGCATTTTGTGCGCACCAAGACCCGCCCGTGGATCGACGCCGGCAACGACAAGGCCACCGAAGACCCGCTGACTCTCAAGAGCTTCGGCCACTTGAGCAGCCGCCTGCACGCCGCCGAAGCCTTGCTGGAGCGCGCAGGGGAATTCCTCGACCGCGCCCAGGCCGACAGCAATGCCCAAACGGTTGCTGCTGCCTCCATCGCCGTCGCCGAAGTGCGCGCCCTGAGCACCGAGATCTCCCTGGCGGCCGGCAGCACCCTGTTCGAACTGGCCGGCAGCCAGGCGACCCTGGCCGAGCATGGCCTGGACCGCCACTGGCGCAACGCCCGGGTGCACACCCTGCACGACCCGGTCCGCTGGAAATACCATGCGGTCGGCAACTACTACCTCAACGATGAAAACCCGCCGCTGCGGGGGACCATCTGATGAGCAAAAAAAAGATCCTGCTCAATGCCTTCAACATGAACTGCATCGGGCACATCAACCACGGTTTGTGGACCCACCCACGGGACACGTCCACCCACTACAACACCCTCGAATACTGGACTGAACTGGCGCAAATCCTGGAGCGCGGGCTGTTCGACGGTTTGTTCATCGCCGATATCGTCGGTGTGTATGACGTGTACCAGGACTCCATCGACGTGCCGCTCAAGGAGTCGATCCAGTTACCGGTCAACGACCCTCTGCTGCTGGTGTCGGCCATGGCCGCTGTCACCAAGCACTTGGGCTTCGGCCTTACCGCCAACCTCACCTATGAGCCGCCGTACCTGTTCGCCCGGCGCATGTCGACGCTGGATCACCTGACCCGTGGCCGGGTGGGTTGGAACATTGTCACCGGCTACCTCGACAGCGCCGCCAAGGCCATGGGCCTCACCGAACAGGTCGAGCATGACCGGCGCTACGACCAGGCCGATGAATACTTGCAGGTGTTGTACAAGCTCTGGGAAGGCAGTTGGGAAGACGACGCGGTGCGCAACGATCGCCAAGCGCGGGTGTATGCGCAACCGGGCAAGGTGCACAAGGTTGCGCACCACGGCGAGTTTTATCAGGTGGAGGGTTACCACCTGTGCGAGCCATCGCCGCAGCGTACGCCCGTGCTGTTCCAGGCCGGCAGTTCCGAGCGTGGCTTGCTGTTCGCCGGGCGGCATGCCGAGTGCGTGTTTATCAGCGGGCAAAACAAACCCGCGACCAAGCGCCAGGTGGACAAGGTGCGCGCCAGCGCGGTGGAGGCTGGGCGCAACCCGGATGACATCAAGGTGTTCATGGGCCTTAACGTGATCGTGGGCGCCACCGAAGAGCTGGCGTGGGCCAAGCACGCCGAGTACCTCAGCTACGCCAGCGCGGAAGCCGGCGTGGCGCATTTCTCGGCCTCGACCGGGATTGATTTTGCCCAATACGGGCTGGACGAACCGATCCAGTACGTCAAGAGCAACGCGATCCAGTCCGCGACCCAGAACCTGCAGAACAACGACTGGACCCGGCGCAAATTGCTCGACCAGCACGCCCTGGGCGGGCGCTATATCACCTTGGTGGGCTCGCCTGAACAGGTGGCCGATGAGCTGGAATCCTGGATCAGCGAAACGGGGCTGGATGGTTTCAACCTGACGCGCATTGTGACGCCGGAGAGCTATGTGGATTTCATTGAGCTGGTGATACCGGAGTTACAACGACGGGGCTCGTACAAGACCGAATATGCGCCGGGAACGCTGCGGGAAAAAGTCTTCCACGACACGGCCCGCTTACCCAAGCAACACACCGGCTCTACCTACCGCCACCACGCCCTGTAGGAGCGAGCTTGCTCGCGAAGACCGTCAACGATAACGCGGGCCGCCTGGTATGCCGAGGCGCCCTCCAGTTTTTCGCGAGCAAGCTCGCTCCTACAATGGAAATCGACTATGAAAAAGACATTGCTCAACAACCCAGTCAAAGCACTGGCTCTGGCCCTTGGCTTATTCAGCTCGGCGGTATTTGCCGCCGACGCCCCGCTGAAAATCGGCACCACCGCCGCCTTCGCCATTCCGCTGGAAGCCGCCGTACAAGAAGCCGGCAAGCAGGGCCTGAAGGTCGAACTGGTGGAGTTCACCGACTGGATCGCGCCCAACGTCAGCCTCGCCGCCGGCGATATCGACGTGAACTACTTCCAGCACATCCCCTTCCTGGAAAACGCCAAGGCCGCCGCCGGGTTTGACCTGGTGCCGTACGCGCCGGGCATCATCAACAACGTCGGGCTGTATTCGAAAAAATACAAAAGCGTTAACGAGCTGCCCGAAGGCGCCAGCGTGGCGATTGCCAACGACCCGATCAACAGCGGTCGCGGCCTGCAACTGCTGGCCAAGGCCGGGCTGATCACCCTCAAGCCGGGCGTGGGCTACAAGGCCACCGAAGAAGACATCGTCGCCAACCCGAAAAACATCAAGATCCTGCAAGTGGAAGCGGTGCAACTGGTGCGCGCCTATGACGACGCCGATCTGGTGCAGGGCTACCCCGCGTATATCCGCCTGTCCAAGACCTTCGATGCCGAGTCGGCGCTGCTGTTCGACGGCCTCGACCACCCGGAATACGTGATTCAGTTCGTGATCCAGCCCAAGAGCAAAACCGACCCACGGGTGATCAAGTTCGTCGATATCTACCAGCACTCTCCGGTAGTGCGTGCGGCCTTGGACAAGTCCCTCGGCAAGCTCTACCAGGTCGGCTGGGAAGCTAAACCATGAGTGCCGCCAACGCCCGCTTGCGCGACCTGGAGCACGCGCCCAGCCACGCCGAACAGACTGAACTGCACCCGGACTTGAACCGCGCCCACGTGCGGTTCATCAACCTGGGCAAAACCTATGACGGCACGGTGCATGCGCTGCAAGGCATTGACCTGGCGATCCAGCGTGGCGAAGTGTTCGGCATCATCGGCCGTAGCGGAGCCGGCAAGTCGTCGCTGATCCGCACCATCAACCGTCTGGAACAACCCAGCAGCGGACGCGTGCTGATCGACCAGGTAGACATCGGCGGCTTCGATGAGGACCACTTGGTGGCGCTGCGCCGACGCATCGGCATGATCTTCCAGCACTTCAACCTGATGTCGGCCAAGACCGTGTGGCAGAACGTCGAGTTGCCGCTCAAGGTCGCCGGTGTGCCCCAGGCACAACGCGCGCGAAAGGTGCGTGAACTGCTGGAACTGGTAGGCCTGCAAGACAAACACAAGGCATACCCGGCGCAGCTGTCCGGCGGGCAGAAACAGCGCGTCGGCATCGCCCGCGCGCTGGTGCACGACCCCGAGATTCTGCTGTGCGACGAAGCCACTTCGGCCCTCGACCCGGAAACCACCCAGTCGATCCTCGGCCTGCTGCGCGAAATCAACCAGCGCCTGGGCCTGACCATCGTGCTGATCACCCATGAGATGGCGGTGATCCGCGACATCTGCGAGCGCGTGGTGGTACTCGAACACGGGCGTATCGTCGAGCAAGGCCCGGTGTGGCAGGTGTTTGGCGATCCGCAACATGAGGTCAGCAAGACCCTGCTCGCCCCCCTGCAACACGGCTTGCCGCCAGAGTTGCAAAGCCGCCTGCAACCCACGCCCGCCTCGGCCGACGCCGCACTGGTGCTGCGCTTGCAGTTCACCGGCAGCGACAGCCTGGAGCCAGACCTCGCGGCGCTGTTCAGCGCCCTCGGTGGCCGCGTGCGCTTGCTGCAAGGCGGCGTGGAACGCATCCAGGGGCATGCCTTGGGGCAACTGCTGCTGGCAGTGAATGCATCGCCGCACAACGGCGAAGAACTGCGCAAACGCGCGGCCAATTGGGCACAACAGGTGGAGGTGCTGGGCTATGTGGCTTGATCGTTTAGTGCAGGGCGCCATCGACACCTTGTTGATGGTGGGGGTGTCGTCGCTGATCGCGTTGCTGGTGGGTATTCCGCTGGCAGTGTTCCTGGTCACCAGTGACAAGGGCGGCATCTACCAGGCACCGGCCCTTAACCGCGTGCTGGGAGCGTTCGTGAATCTGTTCCGCTCCATTCCGTTCCTGATCCTGATGGTGGCGCTGATCCCGTTCACGCGCCTGATCGTCGGCACCACCTATGGCGTCTGGGCGGCAGTGGTACCGCTGACCATCGCCGCCACGCCGTTCTTTGCACGCATCGCCGAAGTGAGCCTACGCGAAGTCGACCATGGCCTGATCGAAGCCGCGCAGGCCATGGGTTGCCGCCGCTGGCACATCATCTGGCATGTGCTGCTGCCCGAGGCGTTGCCCGGCATCGTCGGCGGCTTCACCATCACCCTGGTGACCATGATCAACTCATCGGCCATGGCCGGGGCGATTGGTGCCGGTGGCCTGGGCGATATTGCCTACCGCTATGGCTACCAGCGCTTCGATACGCAGATCATGCTCACGGTGATTGTGCTGCTGGTGGCGCTGGTGGCGGTGATCCAACTGAGCGGGGATCGACTGGCGCGGACATTGAACAAGCGCTGAGTGCGCGTTCATACCTGTCAACTATGACAGTTGTTGACCATGTTCTTTGTATATCTAATCAGACCGTGAATGTTTCCCCAAGGACGGACTGATGATGAAAGCACACCTAATGAAAATTGCGGGTAGCCTGTTGGCGAGTGTACTTGCATTGACGGCCAATGCTGCCCAGTACGTCAAATTGGGGCCTATGGCTGGGCAGTGCGAAACCACCAGCATCAACGACAACGCTATTGCTGTCGGCAACTGCTCTCCCCCCAGCTCCAGCGCCAACAATATTCCCTGGGTGTCGAACGTGAACACAGCAGATTCACAGGTGGCGTTGGCGTCACTGGTTGCGGGCCAACCCTGTTACGCCAACGCTGTCTCCAACGGCAGCTGGATTAGTGGCACCTATAAGAATGCCAATAATGGCGTCACAGCCGTAACGTGGAACGTCACCACACCGGGCAGTGCGACAGCGCTCGCACCGCTTCCTGGCACATTGTTACGCGCTGCTGATGTGCAGACCATCATTACCGCGTTCAATCAGCGTGGCGATATGGTTGGATCAAGCATCAGTAGCAACGGCAAGGAGTTCTCCACCATTGTGTGGCTCGCTGGAACCGACACGCCCAAGCGAGTTTACTCATCGCTGATTGGACTGGCTGGATACAACGACGGATGTTCCCCGGTGGACATCAACAATGTTCTCATGAGTGGCTACCCTAGCATTGCCATGAATTGTCCAGGCAACGACGGCATTCCCATTCCTAAAATAGCGCAGGCTAACGCCACTGGTTATACCGTGACATCCTTGCCCCTCGCTACCGGGGCCAACCATTGCGTGGTCACTGGCCTCAATAACGCCCTACAATCCATAGGCTTTTGCGAGTATCCCAACACCAATGCCAACCCGGCCCGAACAGCAGTCTGGAATACACCCACGTCGGCTCCGCTGACTCTGAATCTGGCAATCGGCACCATGAACTATGGACGCGCAATCAATAGCAACGGAATTGCCCTGGTAGAGCGCAAGGATAACGACGGCAGGACCAGCTATTTCACGTGGATTCCTCCTGCCGGAATATTGGGTATCCAGCTGATTGAGCCTCCACCGAAAACATGGACCCAGGCATTCAGCATTGCTGACAACAACACGGTGGCTCTGAACAGGACTAATGATGCTCAGTACACAGTCGGATGTATCTGGCATCCTGCCTCCGGTGAAAATCCTGCCAAATACAACTGCCTTGAAGCAATTGAAGGTGGCCGAAACAGTGCGCTCAAGGCCGTTTCCCAAAGCGGGAATTATGCCGCTGGTCAGAACGTTGATAGCGAGCAGGACGTTCAAGCTGTGGCGGTAAAACTTTACTGAAAGGGATGCTTACGAGCTCAAACACCATTTAATACTCGACACATTCGACCTAGGAGATTCAGCACATGCCAAACCTCATGACTTCCAGCGGCTTCGTGTCGGCCGTCTTCGTGCTGTTCGCTACCGTAAACGAAAATGCAGCAGCCACACCCATTTCTTCTGCACCGACATTCGTTGTGCCACAGAACTTCGCAGTCGTTGTCCGAGCCGGGGAAAACGGTTTTTCTTGGGTCAGCTCTCGAACCGATAACCGTTCGATGCAGGAGGTGAGGCCAGTGGGCTCTGCCCGCCTGGAAACCCGCTAGCTCACGGGCACTCATCCAGCTGGGCAACGCTGGCGCGGGGCACGAAGGTGATGGTTTTGTCCTTGGCCTGCCAGGGCCGCACGATGTAGCTGCCATCCGAGTCGGCCATCACCCGCAGTTTCACGCTGCGCTTGGGGCTGTCGGCGTCTACCAGCACGCTGGGGACCTTGGCCTCTGCCGCCCAGGTCATCAACGTACAAACGCGCCCTCCCGAGGCGGAGCCTTGCAGCGGCAGGCCGCCCAACTTGGCCCCACTCGCCGGGATCAGCCCGAGTAAAACGATGAGGGCAAAGGCCACCAATGAGGCGAACGCCACCGGGTTTTTCTGAACGCGCATGCGCACCACCAGGCAGGCGGCGCTCCCCTGAATCAGAAACAGCACGGCCATTTCGGCGGCCATGAACGGCGCAAAGAACACGGCGCTGTCGGAGTACTCGCTGAAGGCGCGGGAGACCGGCACCGTCACCATCAAAATGACCACCATTTGAACCACCCCGGCACCAGCACTGGCCAGCCAGAACTCGCCGGACAACTCACGCAGGGCAACATGGGCGGGCCGGGCGCGAATGATGATGCCGACATAGGCCACTACCGCCGCCATGATCGCCACGATCCAACTGAGCGTCAGCAACAGCCCACTTTCGGCGTTCACGGACAGGTACACGGCGGACATCCAGAATACAAACATCACCAACAGGCTGGCCGCCCAATGCCCCAGTAACCGCCGGTGCTGGGCCGTCTCTTGCGGCGACTGCGGGCTGAGATTGAGTTGATCACTCAGGCGCACACCGGTGCCGTTCAGGCGCGTGAACAAGATGAACGTGGGCACCAGGATCGACGCGCCCATCATGCCGATCACAAATACCAACATGGCGAACATCGCCGGCAATGCGGTGAACGCCGATGCCGACAAGATACTCAGCGGCACCTTTTCCATCTGGATGTACTGGTACAGGTACAGGCCGGCCACCGAGAGAATCCCCACCGTCAGCGGCCAGGCACGCTCATTGAGCCAGAGCAAGCCATTGCTCAATCTCGTGGCGTATTGGTCGACCTTGTTCGGTGCGGTGTCGTTGCCAACGGGTGAACGTTTTTCCTCTTCCATGGATGTATAACCCTCTGCAAATGAGGGCCGAATCTTACCCACAATTTCCCGTGGCGGTCTGTCGGATGCGCGCACTGCGACCGCCGTGAAGCGCCCTACAGCGGATACACGGTTTTCAACTCAAGAGTGGGCCGGGGTATAGTCCCCCTACCTCAGCCGCAGCCGTGCGCCATGCCATGAAACTTGCTCCCGACGACCTCAACCAGATCACCGCCGCCACCCTGGGCCATTACAACAAGGTGGCCGAAGACTTTCGTGAAGGCACCCGCGATCACGATGTGAGCCAGAACATCGACGCGCTGCTGCGGCATATCCAGGGCACGCCGCCGTTTACCGTGCTGGATTTCGGCTGTGGGCCGGGGCGGGATTTGCAGACGTTTACGCGCATGGGGCATATCGCCGTGGGCCTGGATGGCTCCGAGCGTTTTGCGCAGATGGCCCGCGAAGACAGCGGCTGTGAAGTGTTGCAACAGGACTTTCTCAAGCTGGACCTGCCCGCCGAACGCTTCGATGGAGTGTTTGCCAATGCGGTGCTGTTTCATATTCCCAAGCAGGAACTGCCACGAGTGCTCAAAGAGCTGCACGGCGCGTTGAAGCCTGGGGGCGTGCTGTTCAGCTCCAACCCTCGGGGCGAGAACCAAGAGGGCTGGAATGGGCCGCGGTATGGGTCTTATCACGACCTGCAGGCGTGGCAGGCCTTGCTGATTGCGGCCGGGTTTGAAGAGCTGGAGCATTACTACCGGCCGGCCGGGTTGCCGCGGGAACAGCAGCCTTGGTTGGCGAGTGTGTGGCGTAAAGTTTAGTGCTGTGTTGTTCGGGCTGACGCCTTCGCGAGCAAGCCCGCTCCCACATTTTGGAATGCGATCCCCTGTGGGAGCGGGCTTGCTCGCGAAGACCTCACAGACGCTACCGATTCACCTGATACACCACCGGCTCCTCCCCCTCCGCCAGTACCGTGATACTGCGCCCGGCATACCCCTGTTTTTCCTCCGCCGAGAAATTCGCCACCAACCGCGTCCCGTCAGCAAAGGTTGTTTGCTGCACCTGCTTGTCTGCGCTCAGCCAGCGAAAATCAGTCATCGCCTGGGTCGCCAAGCGCTGGTGCAACGGCCGGAAAAAACGGTCCTGACGCTGAATAATCGGCAGCCGCGCCTTGAGCGTCGCCGCACTGAGGTGATACAGCGGCGGCACGTTGTAGAGCAGTTGGGTCAGTTCATTGTCGCCCCGCACATTGCTCAGCTTGAGGCTGTCGAACAGCCAATGATGGGTGGTGATCACCGAGCCATGGAACACCGCCTGGTATAACGGCAGGCGCATCGTCGGCTCGAAATACACCGTGCGAAACGGCTCCTTCAACGGCACTGATTTGAAGAACACCGCCGGTTGCTCGGTTGGGTACCAGTTGCCGACGAAGTACGGCGACTGCGGGTCCTGGGTCATCTCGCGGTCGCCCCAGCCGATCACCGGGGTCTGCATGCCGTGGGCGAACAGGATGCCCTGGGCGGTGATGGCGTTGCCGTCTTCGGAGCCTGTGACCAGCTTCGGCACGGTGTTGATCCAGCGAGAGGCGTCGATATTGCCCTCGGCGTTTTGCGCCTGGGTCATGCTGGCGTCGCTGCGGTAGCTGTCGAACAGCATGCTGGTGGCGTAGGCATCGAGAAACCAGGCATTGAAGCCAGCCTTGGCGTGTACCGCCTTCACCCGCGCCTCCAGCAGCGGCCGTACACAACGCGGGTCGGTGTAATGGCCGGACTTCTGGAAGCCGGTTTTCAGCTTGCCGTCTTTCAGCACGATCGCGCAGTCACGATAGGCCTTGGCGCCCAGGTGGGCAGTGGTCCAATCGGGATTTTCGGTGGCGGACAGGGCCGTTTCATAGGAGTCGTAAGGCGCCATCAGAAAGCCGGCTTCCACCCCGGCGCGAATCGCCTCGGGATGCCACAGGCCACCCTCCCAACCTTCGCCCAAGGTCAGCAGCAGACGCTGCAGCCCAGCGTCGCGCAGGGTTTGAATGGCGCTACTGCCCCAGGTTTGCGGGCTGTCACTCAAGGCCCCCGCAAAGTCCACGGCCAGTTCACTGCGCAGCTCGCCATAGCGGGCGGCAAGGCGGGTCATGTCTGGCTCTTGCACTTGCCAGGCCTGCCGGGCCTTGGTGTTGATCGCCGCATTGAGGCCGCGCAGCAGCACGGTTTGCTCATAGAGATTCAATGCAGTGGGCTTCGCCAGCAGCTGTGCGCTCTCTTTGTCCATCAGCGTCTTGAGTTTATGGCTGCGCAGCCGTTTGATCAGTGTTGGCCAATCACGCACATCGCCCAAAGCCAGCAGGCCGTTGTCCCAGAGGTACACATGGCTGGCGCCCAGCAGTTTCTGGGCTTCGGGTGTTTGCCGCAGCTTGTCCGCCAACGGTTCATAGCGGCCCTGCTCCACCAGCCACTGGCGGTAGCGCTTGGCGCCGGCCATCGGGTCGGCATCGCCCAGGTACAGGCGCAGCGTCATCGGCGCGTCAGGCGCCAGCGGGGTGAACTCATGGGACGCGGAGAGGGCCAGGCCGTTGCCGTCGGCGTGCCATTGCAAGCGGTTGTTGTAGGGGTTGGTCAATAACCAGTTCAACGTGAAGCCAGCGTGATCCAAGCCCCACAGCGGCAGGCTCAGGTCCTGGGTGGTATTGAGCTCATCGCGCTCCAGCAGAAACGCCTTCCAGAGGGCATTGCCGGCAGGCACGTAATGCCCCTCGGCCAAGGGCCAGATCAACCCTTGCCCCATGGCCTCAGCGGGCTGGCGCAGCAGGGCCAGCTCACCGGGCGCGCGGGCGTTGATGGTCAAGGCCAGGTCGCGCTGTTCCAGGCGGGCGCTCAGGCGATAGGCGCCGTTGTCCCATTGCCAAGTGGCCTGGTCGGGGGTGTTCTGCAATTGGCTGACGGCATGCGCCGCCACACCGCTGGAGGCCTGCACCGAGGCTTGGCCTGCGGGTGTCACGCGCAGCGCCAGGGTGGCGGGGTCGACTTCGACGCGCCATAAGGCGTTTTCCAGTACGGTGGCGGCGAAGGCAGGCGATGCAAGGAGCAACGCGCAAAACAGCAAGGTGAAACGCAGGCACTGCATGAGGATCGACCTGGGTCTGGAATGAGGACCAGAGGGTACAGCATGCAGTAGTGAGCCAGGACGACATGGGGATTTTTCAGAAGCTTCACACAGCCTCAACCAGAATGAAGATCCAAGTGTGGGAGCTGGCTTGCCTGCGAAAGCGACAGTTCAGTCACAGATGCTGCGACTGACGCACCGCCTTCGCGGGCAAGCCCGCTCCCACAGGGGATCTGCGCTTAACTGACAGTCCTCTCTCAGAATTAATCCTGTTGTGGCTGATGTTCCTGTTTCGGCTCGCGGATCTTGTACCAGGCCACATACAGCGCCGGCAGAAACAGCAACGTCAGCAACGTCGCAATGATGATCCCACCAATCATCGCGTAGGCCATCGGCCCCCAGAACACTTCCCGCGCAATCGGGATCATGCCCAGGCTCGCGGCGGCGGCCGTCAGCAGGATCGGTCGACGCCGGTGTTCGGTGGCTTCCACCACCGCATCCCACGGCGTGTAGCCGGCCTCTTCGTACTCGTGGATCTGTGTGACCAGAATCACCGAGTTGCGGATGATGATGCCGATCAACGCCAGGATCCCCAGGATCGCCACAAAGCCCATGGGCGTGCCCGTGGGGATCAACGCCAGTACCACGCCGATCAGCCCCAAGGGCGCGACGCTGGCTACCAGGAACATCTTCTGCACGCTGTGCAACTGGATCATCAGGAAGGTGGCCATCAGGAACAGCATCAACGGCACCACCTTGGCGATCGGCCCCTGGGCTTTGCCGCTTTCCTCCACGGTGCCGCCAGTGGCGACTTTGTAGCCCACCGGCAAGCCTTCGCTGAATTTCTCGATGGTCGGCGCCAACTGCTTGACCAGGTCGGTCGGCTGCATCTCATCGCGCACGGCGGCCTTGATAGTGATGGTCGGCTTGCGGTCACGGCGCCACACCAGCGGCTGCTCCAGCTCGTAACGCACGGTGGCAAACGCCAGCAGTGGAATCGAGGTGCCGTTGGGCGTGACGATCTGCAGGTTCTGCAAGGTTTCCGGGGTGCCCCGCTCGGCATCTTCGGCGCGGCCGACCACGTTGATCAGGTAGATATCGTCGTGCACCTGGGTCACCGCCGCGCCGCTGACCACGCTGTTCATCAACTGCGCCACGTCTTCCGACGACAGCCCCAATTGCCGCGCCTTGTCCTGGGCGATGTCCACCCGCAGCACTTTGCCCGGCTCGTTCCAGTCGTAGATGATCTCGCCCAGGTGGGTGTTCTGATCCAGCAAGGTCGCCAGTTCAATGGCGTGCTTGCGCACCTGGTCGATGTCTTTGCCGGACACGCGGTACTGGATCGGCCGCCCGACCGGCGGGCCCATTTCCAGCGGCTGCACGTAGCTGCCGATGCCGACAAAATCATCGCGCAGACGCTGTTGCAGGCGGGCGATCAGGGCGCCACGCTCTTCCAGGCCTTTGCTCACAATCACCAGTTGCGCGTAGTAGGGATTTTCCAGCTGCTGGTCCAGCGGCAGGTAGAAACGAATCGCGCCCTGGCCGATGTAGGTGCTCCAACGGGCGATGTCCGGGTCGTCCTTGATGATCGCTTCGAGGCGGTCAACGGCCTTGCGCGTCTCGTTGATCGAGGCGTTTTGCGGCAGGTTCAGGTCGACGAGAATTTCCGGACGGTCCGACGACGGGAAGAACTGATTCTGCACAAACTGCATGGAAAACACCGAAGCCACGAACAGCGCCACGGTGATGCCAATCGCCCACCAACGGTTGCGCATGGCCCACAGCATGCCGCCATTGAAGGCACGGCCAATGCGCCCCGGCTCGGCGTTGTGCGGTTTCACATTGGCGCTGAGGATATGCACGCCGATCACCGGCGCAAACAGCACCGCCACCACCCACGACACCAGCATCGCCACGGCAATCACCGCGAACAGGGTAAAGGTGTACTCGCCCGCCGAACTGGCGTTGAGGCCAATCGGCACGAAGCCGGCCACGGTCACCAGGGTGCCGGTGAGCATCGGGAACGCCGTGGAGGTATAGGCGTAAGTCGCCGCCTGCTCCTTGGTTTCGCCTTTTTCCAGGCGCGTGATCATCATCTCCACGGTGATCATCGCGTCATCCACCAACAGGCCGAGGGCGATGATCAACGCGCCCAGCGACACGCGTTGCATGGTGATGCCGCTGTATTCCATGAACACGAATACCAGCGCCAGCACCAACGGGATCGAGCACGCCACCACCAACCCGGCGCGCATGCCGAGGCTGATAAAGCTCACCACCAGCACGATGATCACCGCCTCGAACAATGCGCTGGTGAAGCCGCCGACGGCCTCTTCCACCACTTCGGCCTGGTCGGAGACCTTGTGCACGCCGACGCCCACCGGCAGGTCGGCGGTCAGCTCGTCCATGCGCCCGTGCAGGGCCTTGCCGAACGACTGGATATTGCCGCCCTTCTGCATGGCGATGGCCAAGCCAATCGCCGGTTTGCCGTTGAAGCGGAACATCGGCCGCGCCGGGTCCACATAGCCACGGCTGATGTCCGCGATGTCCGCCAGCCGATAGAAACGGTCATTGAGGCGCAGGTTGACGTTGGCCAGGTCTTTCTCCGAGGCGAACTGCCCGGAGGTGCGCACGGAGATGCGTTCGGGCCCTGCCTCGATCACCCCGGCGGGGGTCACGGCGTTTTGCGATTGCAGGCTTTGCACGACCTGGCGCTGGTCAATCCCCAATGCCGCGAGTTTGCGCGTGGAGAAATTCAGGTAAATCACTTCGTCTTGCTGGCCGATCATCTCGACCTTGCCCAGCCCCGGCACCGAGCGGATCTCGGCGCGGACTTGCTCTACGTAGTCACGCAGCTGGCGCATCGACAGGCCATCGCCGGTAAAGGCATACACCGAGCCGAACACGTCACCGAATTCATCGTTGAACGACGGCCCCTGCAAGCCCTGGGGGAAGGTGCCGCGAATGTCATCGATCTTCTTGCGAACCTGGTACCAGATTTCCGGAATGGCCTTGGCGCTGGTGGTGTCCTTGAGGAACACGAACACCGTGGACTCGCCCGGCCGGGTGTAGCTTTTCACGTAGTCGAGGGAGTCGAGTTCCTCGAGTTTTTTCTCGATGCGGTCGGTGACCTGCTTGAGGGTTTCTTCCTGGGTCGCACCCGGCCAGCGGGTCTGGATCACCATGGTCTTGATGGTGAACGAGGGGTCTTCTTCACGGCCCAGGTTCATGTACGAGAACACGCCCATCAGCAGCGCGACGAACATCAGGTACCAGACGAAGGACTGATGCTTGAGGGCCCAGTCGGATAAGTTGAAGCTCCCTTTCATCGCGGGCTGTCCTCGTCGATTTTGACTTTTTGCCCGGGTTTCAGGCTGTTCACGCCGGCAGTGACAATGCGCTCGCCGGGTTTGACGCTGCCATTGAGCAAGGCGCTGTGGGCATCACGGCTGATGACCGTGACCTCACGCGGTTGCACGGTCTGGCTCTGGGTGTCGAGCAGCCAGATGCGGGTCTTGCCATCGACTTCCTGCAAGGCGCTCAGGGGCAGTTCGATGCGCGGGGCGATGGCGGTGCTCAACGTCACGCTGATTGCCGTGCCCAGGCGGAACGCGGGCGGGGTTTCGGCCAGGCTCAGGCGTGCGCGACGGGTGCGCGTGGCGCTTTGGGCCTGAGGCTCGATCTCACGCACCACGGCGGTGGTGTGCACGCTGGGGTCCAATTGCCCGGCGACCAGGAACACCACATCGGCAGGCAGACGTTCAGCCAGGCCTGCGGGCAAGTCGATCACGGCTTCCTTGATGTCCGGACGGGCCAGGGTCACCACTTGCTGGCCGGCGCTGACCACCTGGCCGGCCTCGGCATTCCAGGCGGTGACGATGCCGGCGTGGTCGGTGCGCAGTTCGGCGTAGTTGAGCTGGTCCTTGGCTTGATTGACCGAGGCGCGGGCCTGGTCGAGGGTCGCCTGGGTGGTTTTCAGGTCGGTCTGGGCCACATCCAATTGTGCCTGTGCGCCGACGCCACGGTTGAACAGTTCCTGTTGCCGCCGAGCGTTGGCCTGGGCGTTGATGAACTGCGCCTGTACCCGCGCCAGATCGCCCTGGGCGGCACGTAATTGGTTCTGCTGGTCGGTGGGGTCAAGCACGGCGAGCAAGGCGCCCTTCTCCACTTCGGCACCGACATCCACGGCGCGGCGGGCGATGCGGCCAGGCACGCGGAAACCCAGGTTGCTTTCATAGCGGGCCTGGATGGTGCCGGCGAAACGACCGAGGTTTTCCTGATCTTCAGCCTTCACTTCCATGGACAGCACGGGCCGTATGGGTTCGGGCGGCGCCTCTTCCTTGGAGCAGGCCACCAGCAACAGGCTGGCGGCGACAATGAGCGTCAGTTGCTTCATGGCTGCGCTCCGGGTTGGGCGATCTCGACGACCATGCCGGGGTGCAGCAATTGCCCACCGGCTATCACGACTTTTTCACCGCCGTTGAGGCCCTCGCCGATGATCACCTTGCCGGTGAGGTAGCGCGCCACGGTGACCTTGTGCAACTGCGCCTTGCCTTCACCGTCCACCAACCACACGGCTGGCTCGTTGAGGTCTTTGGTCAGCGCCGACCAGGGCAGCTCGATGCTCGCCTTGGCCGGGCCATTGGCGGTGGCGCTGACCACCGAGCCCAGCTCCATGCCCTTGGGCAGGCTTTGCAGGGCGATCTTCACTTGCACGGTGCCGGTAGTGGCGGCCACGGCGGGCGTGACTTCGCGGACTTTGCCCACGGCCTTGATGCTCGGGTTGTCCAGCAGGCTGACGGTAATCGGCGCGTCGGGCGGCGGCTCCACCAGCAAGGACTCATACACGTTGAACACGGCGTCACGCTCGCCATCGCGGGCCAGGCTGAAGATCGGCACGGTAGCTTGTACCACTTGGCCGACTTCGGCCTGGCGCGCCGTGATGATCCCCGGTGCATCGGCGATCAACGCGGTGTAGCCCAATTGTTCGCGGGCATTGGCCAACTGCGCCTGGGCAGCGGCCAGGGCACTTTGGCTGCTGCGCAGCGCGGCCTGGGCGGCGTCGTATTCGCTGCGGCTGGTATAACCTTTGGGCAAGAGTTTTTCCTGGCGCACGAAGGCGGCGGCGGTCTGCTTGACCCGCGCCTGTTCAGCCACAACCTGAGCCTGGGCGGAATCGACATTGGTTTGCAGGTCCTTAGGATCGAGCTTGGCCAGCACTTGCCTGGCCGTTACTCGGTCGCCCACGTCGACCATGCGCTGGATGATCTTGCCTCCCACGCGAAAGGACAGATCGGTTTGCACCCGCGCCTGGATATCACCGGTCAACGTGACCGCCGCGGCAAAATCCGCCGACTGCACCGTTTGCACGAACACCCGTGAATGCTGCTTGGGCTCGGCCTTGTCTTGGCCACAGCCACTGAGCAGCGCCAGGAGGCCAAGGCTGAAAATAAATGTCGAGGTGCGACCGCCCATGCAGGCTCCTTTTGCGTGATGCCGACGTTCAAGTGTGTATGCGACTGTGAGCTTAGATCAGGGTTCCTTATCTGCATGGAGGATCCCATACTCCAATGGTTCCCACGCTGACTAAATACACATGCTTAAAACCCTCGCGGTGGCCAATTACCGCTCGATCAACAAATTGGTGGTGCCCCTGGACCGGCTGAACCTGGTGACCGGGCCCAATGGCAGCGGCAAGTCCAACCTGTATCGCGCCCTGCGCCTGTTGGCCGAAACCGCCCAGGGCGGGGTGATCAATGCGCTGGCCCGTGAAGGCGGGCTGGATTCCACATTCTGGGCCGGGCCGGAAAACATCAGCCGGCGCATGCGCAATGGCGAAGTACCGGTGGAGGCCGTGGTTGCCCAAGGCGTCAAACGCTTGCGCCTGGGCTTTGCCGGGGAGGACTTCAGCTACGCCATCTCCCTGGGCATGCCCATCCCGGTTCCCGGCAGCGAGTTCAAACTGGACCCGGAAATTAAAAAGGAATGTATATGGGCCGGCCCCCTCTACCGCCCGGCCAGCCTGTTGGTGCAGCGTTCGGGCCCGATGGTACGCGCCCGTGATGGCCGCGCCTGGGACGTACTGGCCCAGCACACGCCCAACTATCACAGCCTGTTCGATCAGGTCGGCAGCCTGCGCGGTTCGCCGGAAGTGTTGCTGCTGCGCGAAAGCATCCGTGGCTGGCGTTTTTATGATCACTTTCGCAGCGATGTGGATGCGCCGGTACGCCAGCCGCAATTAGGCACGCGCACGCCGGTACTGCATCACGATGGTCGGGACTTGGCGGCCGCGTTACAGACGATTCGCGAAGTGGGCGATGTCGAGGCGTTGCAGCACGCGGTCAGTGATGCCTTCCCCGGCGCACGGTTGCATATCGAACCCTTGCAGGGCGGACGCTTTGCCATTGAGTTCTATCAGGAAGGCTTACTGCGCCCGTTGTCGGCGGCGGAACTGTCGGACGGCACCCTGCGCTACCTGCTGCTGATCGCCGCGCTGCTGACGCCAAGGCCGCCGACCATGATGGTGCTGAACGAGCCGGAGACCAGCCTGCACCCGGACTTGTTACCGGCACTGGCGCGCTTGATTATCCAGGCCTCGAAGCAGTGCCAGGTATGGGTGGTGAGCCATGCCAGCCGATTGATTGCGGCGTTGCAGCAGGATGAAGAATGTAATTCGATTGTGTTGGAGAAGGTGATGGGGGAAACGCGGATTGTGGGGCAGGGCATTTTGGATGCGCCGGCGTGGCATTGGCCGGAGTAGGCGGTGACTGTACTGGCCTCTTCGCGAGCAAGCCCGCTCCCACATTTTGATGTGTGAATACATTCAAAGGTGGGAGCTGGCTTGCCTGCGATAGCGATCTCAGCCCTGCCACTTACCGCCTTCAACAATCACATTCTCAGGCTTGGTGTCGTCGCTCAGCTCTTTACGCACATATTGGTCATAAAGCTTGAGCAGAAACTTCTCCTCGCCCAACTTCGCCAGCTCGGCATTCACCCAGTCACGCAGCTCGGTATTGCCCTTCTTCACCGCCGGGGCAATCGGCGCTTCATCCCCCAGCTTCTCTTCCAGCACGCGGTAGCCTGGGTTCTGCTTGGCCCAGCTGAACAACACCAGATTATCCTGCGCATACGCATCACCACGGCCCGCCGACAGCGCCTGCAGCGACTCGGAGTTCTTCTCGAACTTGAGCAGTTTCCAGTCCGGGTGGTTCTTGGTCAGCCAGATATCCGCCGTGGTGCCGGTGGTGACGATGGTGGTGCGGGTTGCCAGGTCGTCCAGGCTTTTCACCGCACTGTCATTCGGCACCAAGGCCTGCACCGCGACTTTCAGGTTGGGGTTGGTGAAGTCCACCGCTTCCTTGCGTTCAGGCGTCACGGTCATGTTGGCGAGAATCAGGTCGACCTTGTCGCTTTGCAGGAAGGGAATGCGGCTGGCCGGTTCCACGGCGACAAATTCCACCTTGTTTTCGTCGCCCAACAGGTCCTTGGCGAATTGCCGGCCAATGTCGGTATCGAAGCCGACATAGCGACCGGCTTCGTCCACAAAACCGAACGGCGGCTTGTCGGTAAACACGCCGACAATCAGCTTGTCCCGCGCTTTGATTTTGTCGATGTAGCTCACAGCCGCGGGTTTTACCGGTTCTTCGGCCTTTTTATCGCAGCCGGCCAGCAAGGCGACGGCAAACAGTGGCAGCAGTAACTTTTTCATATCAGCTCCAGTTCCTTGATCTTTTTGGGCAGTGTTGAAACAAAGGAGAACTTCTCCAGGAACTGCTGCGCGCGTGCGGTCTGCGGGTTCGTAAAGAATGCCTCGGGGGTGTTGTGTTCGAGGATGCGACCAGCCTCCATGAACACCACGCGGTCGGCGACGGCGCGGGCGAAGGCCATTTCGTGGGTGACGATCAGCAGGGTCATGCCATCGCGGGCCAGGTCCTGGATCACTTCCAGCACTTCCTTGACCATCTCCGGGTCGAGGGCCGCGGTGACTTCGTCAAACAGCATGACCTGGGGGTTCATGCACAATGAGCGCACGATAGCGATGCGTTGTTGCTGGCCGCCGGAAAGCTGGCGTGGGAAGGCGTCGCGCTTGTCGGCCAGGCCCACGCGCTCCAGCAGTTTTTGCGCCTGCTCACGGGCCTCGCGGGGGTCGCGCTTTTGCACTTTCAGCGGGCCGAGCAGGATGTTGTCGAGCACGCTCATGTGCGGGAACAGGTGGTAGCTCTGGAACACCATGCCGATGTCCTGGCGTACCTGGCGCCAGTCGGTGGTTTTATCCAACAGCTCAAGGCTTGCAAACCGCAGACTGCCGCTGTGGGCCACCTCCAACCCGTTCAAACAACGCAGCAAGGTGCTTTTGCCACAACCGCTGGGGCCGAGGATCACCACTACCTCGCCGCTTTGCACGCTCAGGTCGATGCCCTTGAGCACCTGCGTCTCGCCGAAGAATTTGTTGAAACCCTGGAACTCGATCAATGCGCTCATGCTTGGGCCCAGCGCCGTTCCAGCACCTTGGAGGCGGCTGACAACGGGTAGCAGATAAAGAAGAAAAACAGGAACAGCGCGCCGTAGATCAACACCGACTCATAGGTACGCTCGATGATTTGCTGGCCGACCTTGATCACATCCACCACGCCGATCAGCACCGCCAGGGAGCTGGTCTTGATGATGCGCGTGTACACGTTGATGGTCGGCGGCGTCATGCGCTTGAGGGCCTGGGGCAGCAGTACATAGCCGTACAACTGTGGGCCGGACAGGCCAATCGACAGGCCCGCTTCGCGCTGCCCACGGGGCAATGAATGCAGCGCGCCACGCACCACTTCGCCCACCTCGCTGGCGCCCCACAACGACAGCACCAGCACCGCGCACCAGAAACTCGGGATGCTCAGGCCGAAGAAGATCGGCGCGCCAAAAAACAGCAGGTACAACCACACCAGCACCGGAATGGCGCGGAACAGTTCCAGGTAGACCCGCAGCACGCCGTTGATCGCATTGTTATTCAAGGTGCGCAGCACGCCGTAGAGCACGCCGCCCACCGTACTGAAGGCGATGCTCAAAAACGAAATCGACAGGGTTTGCGCAGCGCCCTTGCCCAGTTGCGGCAACGACACCCAAAGCAACTCAAGACCCGAACTGGCCATGCTGGAGCCTCCTTTCCAGGCGGCTGAGCAACAGCGACAACGGCAGGAACAACAGCATGCAAATCAGCGTCAGCACGGCGAGCATTTCGTAGGTCTTGTAGTAGAGAGCGATGTAGCTCTTGGTGGTGTAGAGAATCTCCGGCACCGCCACGGCGGAAACCACCGTGGTTTCCTTGAGCAGAAAAATGAAATTGGCGAACAACGCCGGCAAGCTGAGGATGCCGGCCTGAGGCAGAATCACATGGCGCAGCAGCTGCCAGTCGGACAGGCCAATGGACTTGCCCGACTCGATCTGCGCCAGCGGCACCGCTTCCACACCGGCGCGCAGCACCTCGGTGAGGTAGGCGCCACCCAGAAAGGTCATGGTGATAATTGCCGCCCAGAACCCGGAAATATTGAACCCCAGGGCCGGCAGCGCGAAGTAGACGAAGAACAGTTGGATCAACAGCGGCGTGTTACGCGCCAGCTCCACATACAGCGCTACCAGACGCGACAGGTACGGCGTGCGAAACACCAGCAGCGCGGCGTTGATCAGCGCCACCATCAAAGACGTGGCAATAGCGATCAAGCCGACTTGCAGCGTCACACCCACGGCCTTGAGAAACGCCGGCAAGGTGCTGAGGATAAAAGCGAAATCGAAGGTCATGTGCAGTCCATATCGCCGCATGGGTAATGCCGCGAGCGCAGTCCGTGCCGACGTGGATAACGTCAGCTAGCGCGAACTTTAAAGGTATAAAAATCAAATTTTAAATACCAAAATAGCATATTGATATCACTCAAAAACCTAACCTCTGTGGAAGCTGGCTTGCCTGCGATGGTCATAGGTATCTACACAACTGTGCAGTTCGCCGCACCCACCGGTAACCACGATGCGAAGCGAGTCGCTCTTGATCTTGATCTGCTTGTGATCTTGATCTCAGGCGCCCCG
>NZ_LYSO01000048.1:0-43107 GCF_001728935.1 Pseudomonas sp. AP42 | reverse complement strand
AAGCGAGGTGCCGAGTGGTGGGGCAAGAGCCTTTTGCTTACTTTTGGGCTCTTTTCAAAAGTGAGCCGCCGTCAGGGCGGAACCCTAAGTAGCCGTTACCGCAGCAATGGATATGTACACAATCCAACTGTGTCGCCTGTCAGGCCGCCATCGCAGGCAAGCCAGCTCCCACATTTGGATCCTGGGGCGCCAGGGAGATAGGCGCCGGCTGTCAGGCCGTCACGGGAGCAAGCTCCCACAGATCAGTCCCTTGCCAATGCCTCTATCGGGTCCAACCGCGCCGCATTCCGCGCCGGTACAAAACCAAACACAATGCCGATCAACGTCGAACAGGCAAACGCGGTAACGATCGAGCCCACCGAAAACACCATTTCCCACTCCTTCACAAACAACGAAAACAGGTAGCCGATGGCGTAGGACAGCGAGATCCCGATGATCCCGCCGATCAGGCACACCATCACCGCCTCCACCAGAAACTGTTGGCGAATATCCGATTGCCGCGCCCCCACCGCCATGCGAATCCCGATCTCACGGGTGCGCTCGGTGACCGATACCAGCATGATATTCATCACGCCAATACCCCCCACCAGCAAAGAAATCACCGCAATCAATGACAGCAACAGCGCCAGGGAGCGGCTGGTTTTCTGTACCGTCTGCATGATGCTGTCGAGGTTGTTGGTGAAGAAATCCTTGGTGCCGTGGCGTTGCAGCATGAGCTTATTGACGTTGTCTTCCACCACCTTGCTCGGCTGGCCGTCCTTGATGCGCACGGTGATGCTGTCCAGATGACGCTGGCCCAGCAGACGCCCCGCCGCGGTTTCATAGGGCACCCACACGTTCAGGGCCTTGCTGGCGGCGAACATGTTCTTGTTGTCCGCCGTCACCCCGATCACCGTGCACGGCAGGTTGCCTATCAGGATCACCTGGCCCAGCGGGTCGATGTTGGGCCCGAACAGGCGCTGGCGGGTATTGTGGTCGATCACCACCACCTGGGCCTGGCGCCGCGCATCGCTTTCGCTGAAGGCAATGCCGGCTTCAAGCTTGAGACCCTTGACCTTGAAGTAGCGGTCACTGACACCATTGACCTGTGCATCCACGTCGATGTTGCCAAAGCGCAGCATCAGGTTGCGGCCCACCACCGGCGTGGCGCTGTCGACGTAATACAGCTGGTTCAGCGCGTCCACATCCGAGGGCATCAGCGTCTGGATCGCCGAGGCTCGACTGTCGCCAAAGCTGGTGCCGGAAAAGATATCGATGGTGTTGCTGCCAATCGCCTGGATGTCCTTGAGCACATAGCGCTTGGCGCCTTCGCCGATGGCCGAGATCGACACCACCGAGGTGATGCCGATGACAATCCCGAGCATGGTCAGCAAGGTGCGCATGCGGTGTGAGATCAGCGCCACCCACGCCATGTTGAACGCTTCCTTGAACAGCCCCAGGCTCGCGACCAGGCGCCGCGCCCCGCTGCGTCGGGGCTCGACCGGCGCCTCGACGGGCAACTCCAGGCCGACGCTGTCGTTGGCCTTGTCACTGATGATCTCGCCATCACACACCTCGACAATGCGTTGGGCGTTCGCCGCGACCTTGGGGTCATGGGTGACGATAATCACCGTGTGCCCCGCCGCGTGCAGCTCGGCGAGGATGCGCATCACCTCCTTGCCGCTGTGGGTGTCGAGGGCGCCGGTGGGTTCGTCGGCCAGGATCACTTCGCCGCCGTTCATCAACGCCCGCGCAATACTCACCCGCTGCTGTTGCCCGCCGGATAGCTGGCTGGGCCGGTGGCTGGTGTGGCCTGACAGGCCCAGGCGTGCCAGCAATTCCCCGGCGCGGCTATGGCGCTGGCTTTGCGGGGTGCCCGCGTAGATCGCCGGCATTTCCACGTTATGCAAAGCGCTCAGGTGCGCGAGCAAATGGTAACGCTGGAAGATAAACCCGAAGTAATCACGCCGCAGCTCCGCCAGTTGCTCATCGCCCAGGGAGCGGGTTTCGATGCCATTGATCTTGTAGCTGCCGGCGGTGGCGTAATCCAGGCCACCGAGGATGTTCATCAGGGTCGATTTACCCGAACCGGAGGCGCCGATGATCGCCAGCATTTCCCCGGCATGGATGCTCAAGTCGATGCCCTTGAGCGCGATGAATTCACGCTCGCCGGCCATGAAGCTGCGGGTGATGCCCTTGAGTTCCAACAGAGGCTGGCTCATGACTCAACTCCCCGCCACGGCAGGTGTAGCATCGCCGATCACCACGGTGTCGCCCTCGGCCAGGCCGTCAAGGATCTGCACCTTGACGTTGTTATTGATACCGGTCTTCACCGTGCGGGCGACCGCCTTGCCCTTGGCATCCAGCACCCGCACTTCGTAGCGGCCATCGGCATTGCGCACGCCCAGCGCCGCCACGGGCACCATCAGCGCGGCCTCGGCGGTGTCGAGCACGATGCGCACCTGGGCGGTCATGGCGATACGCAGGCGGTGGTCGGGGTTGGGCACGTCGAACAACGCGTTGTAGAACACTGCGGTGTTTTGCTTTGGTGTACCAGCGGTCTGGGTTTCCAGAAAGTTCTGCGGCGCCGGCTCAGTGCCGCGCAGCTTGGCGTAATAGCGCTTGTCCGCCTCGCCGAGAATGGTGAAGTACACCTGCTGGCCGGGGCTGATATGAATCACATCCGCTTCCGACACTTGGGCCTTGACGGTCATGGTGTCCAGGTCTGCGAGCTTGAGCAGCACGGGCGCCAACTGGCTGGCGATCACGGTCTGGCCTTCCTGGGTGACGATGCCCACCACATCGCCGTCGATGGGCGCGTTGATGCGGGTGTAGGCCAGGTTGACCTTGGCGGTGTCGATCTGGATGTGTGCGCTTTTGATCTGCGCGTCCAGGGACAGCAGGTTGGCCTGCTGTACCTGGTAGGTCGATTCGGCGTCTTCAAAATCCTGGCGTGACACCGACTCGTCGGCCTGCAATCCCTTGTAGCGCTCATACACGGACTTGGCCTGCTTGAGTTGCGCGGCGGTCGCGCGGCGTTGGGCCTGGAGGTTTTCTTCATCGACCTGGGCTTTGCGCAGGGTGTTCTGCAGGATCAACGGGTCGATTTCGGCCAGCCATTGGCCCTTCTTTACCTTGTCGCCGACTTTGACTTTCAGCGACTTGAGCTGGCCGGAGACTTGGGCGCCGACGTCGACTTGTTTGACGCCTTCGAGCAGGCCGGTGGCCAATACCGCGTTTTCGATATCGCCGCGTTCGGCGGTGGCGGTGAGGTACTGGGGGGCGTCGGCGGGGGCGTTTACGGTGTAGATGGCCAGGCCGATTGCGACGGCCGCTATAGCCAGAATGCCGATTTTGCGGAATTTAGACGTTTGCATGGTTGGCTTCTTGATTGAGTACAAATGCGTGGCTAGGGCCCTTGGTGTGGGAGCTGGTTTGCCGGCGATGGCGGCCTGACAGCCGACTCCTGTCTACCTGACACCCCGCGATCAACCTGTGGGAGCGGGCTTGCTCGCGAAGGCGGCCTTCTGGTCGACCATTTCGTTGGGTTGGAATGAGTACATATCCATTGCTGCGGTAACGGCCACTTAGGGTTCCGCTCTGACAGCGGCTCACTTTTGAAAAGCGCAAAAGTAAGCAAAACGCTCTTGCCCCACCACTCGGCACCTCGCCTAGGCTCGGTGTGCCCGTAATCCGCCAGTGATTTGGGGGGCCGCCTGAGATCAAGATCACAAGCAGATCAAGATCAAGAGCGGCTCGCTTCGCATCGTGGTTACCGGGGGCATGCCTGCCCCCACATATCTCACCGAGTTCACCTTCAAAAACCGGTCGGCTATAAGGCCGCCGCGCTCTGCTTTTGATCTGCAATCGCCCCGTTAAACCACGCTGGCCGAACGCAGGTTTTGCAGCGTGGGTAACCCGGCAGGACGCCGGGTTAGCCGCACTGGGCCAGGGATGGCCCATTGCGGCGGCCCACGCTGCAAAACCTGCGTTCGGGCACACCGAGCCTAGGCGAGGTGCAGAGTGGTGGGGCGAAGGCCTTTTGGTTACTTTTGGGCCTTTCCAAAAGTGACCCGCTGTCAGAGCGGAACCATAAGTGGCCGTTACCGCAGGAATGGATATGTACGCAGACAGACCGCTATCGCAGGCAAGCCAGCTCCCACATTCGGATCGGTACACACCCGTCAAGACACCACCTCCCCAACCCCAACAACGTCCAACCACCACCTGGCCAACCCCAAAACATTCGGCGCCTTGAGCAACGTAAAGTGATTCCCCAAGCCATACCAAACCTGCAACCCACCCCCCTGCCCTCGCCACCCCTCAACCATCAACCCCTGCTCCCGCTGGTTCCCCGCCGCATCTAGCGCCGGGTCCTGCGCCAACACCAGGCGCACCACCCCCTCATACCGCCCTTGCGGCTGATACACCGTGCGCAACGCCGCCGCGTAAGTGCGCGCCGGCCCATCCATCGCCTCCACCGCCGCACGCGCCGGCAACAACCCCACATTCACCATCCCCGCGTGTAACGCTTGCCGCTGCGCCACCTCATCGCGCCCGGCAAAGTCCACCGCATCAATCCCCAGCGACTTCCCAGCCGCCAACTGCATCGCCTCGATCAACCGCAACAACGCCGCCGTCGAGGTATAAGCCTTGCCCGCACGCCCCGGCGCCTCGCTGTCGATCACCGTCAAAGAGCCCACCTCACGCCCCATCGCCTGCAAGCGCAGCGCCATTTCCAGCGCCACCCAGCCGCCGAACGAATGCCCCACCAGATGCACCGGCCCCTCGGGGCATTCCTGTTCCAGCGCCGCCAGGTAACACTGGGCCGCCGCTTCCACCTGGCTATGGGGCACCGCTTCGCCATCCAGCCCGCGTGGCTGCAAGCCATACAGCGGCCAGTCGCGCCCCAAAGCTTCGCTCAAGCCGACAAAGCCGGTGACGCTGTCTCCCGCGCCCGGCACGCAGAACACCGGTGCATAACCGGCGCGCCCGCTCTGGATGCGCAGCAAGGGTGAGTGCGCCGCGCAACTCACCGGAGTGCTCGCCGCCAGCGCTTGGCTCATGGCCTGGCCAAGGCTCTGGATATGCGGCGCCTGCATCATGCTCTGGTGATCCCCCGGCACCTGCACCTGGCGCAGTTGCCCAGGCGCCAGGGCGGTGTCCCACCCCAGCGCGGCACTGCGCCGCGACAGTTCGGTGGGCCGCTGCTCGGCGCTGAACAGGTGCACCGGGATCGGCAGCGGGAACAGGCTGTAATGGGCCAAGGCATGCCCGTGCCCGACTTCCCGTTGCAAAAAGCTCAACAGATCGGCGTCCGTCGCCGCTGCCATTTGCGCGTATAGCAAACCTTGATCGCGACAGCGTTGCAGCAGAGCCGCAATGTCCAGCTGTCCAAGGCCTGCCTCCAGTTGTTCCAGGCTCGCCAGCTCATCCACACCTCCCTGTGCCTTCCAATAGGCCGTGCACTGCAACAACAAATGCCGCTTGAGGGCGTCCGGCCCGCTCCAGCGGGCCTTGCCCTGGTCGGTCATGCGCGGCACGTAACTGTCGATCAAGCCGAGAAACGCCACGGCCTCATCCTGCCCCAGCAACTGCATGGCAACTTCATAGGCCAGCACCCCACCAAACGACCACCCCGCCAGGCTGTAAGGGCCGTGGGGCTGGATCTGGCGAATCAGCCCAACCATGCGCGCGGCCAAGCCTTCCATGCTGTCCAGATGCGCCTCGCCCAGCGCCAGGCCCGGCAGGCCATAAATCGGGTAATCGCCCGGCAGGTGCTGGCCCAGCGCCGGGAAGTACACGTCCATGCCACTGAACTCATGCACCAGAAATAACGGCGCCTGCGACCCACGGCTGCGCACCGTGATCACCGCCGTTTCAGGCAGCGCCTCGTCACCGCGCAGGCGCAGCAGCGCCGCGACCGAGGCCACGCTGGCATGCTCGAACAGCTCGGCCAGCGACACCGGCAACCCGGCCTCTTCCAGCCGATTGACCAGGCGAATCGCCAACAACGAATGCCCGCCCAGTTCGAAGAAACTGTCATGGCGCCCCACCTGCTCAAGCTTCAACACGTCGGCCCACAGCTGGGCCAAGGTCTGTTCCAGTGCATCAGTTGGCGCTTCGAATGTGCCGCTGGCCGCAGCGTCCCAGGTCGGCGTCGGCAAGGCTTTGCGATCGACCTTGCCATTGGCCGTCAACGGCAAATGCTCCAGTGCCACAAAGGCCGAGGGCACCATGTAGGCCGGCAAGTGCGCCTGCAGATAAGCGCGCACCGGCTCGATGCCGACCGGCTCGCCCGCCCAGGTGAAGTAGGCCACCAGGCGCTTGTCCCCCGGCACGTCTTCGCGGGCCAGCACCACCCCTTCGCGAATGCCGGCGAATGTGGCCAAGCGTGCTTCGATCTCACCCAGCTCAATGCGGAAGCCGCGGATCTTCACTTGATCGTCATTGCGCCCGATGCACTCCAGCAAGCCGTCTGCGCTCCAGCGCCCGAGGTCGCCGGTGCGGTACAGCCAGGCGCCTGGGTTGAACGGGTTCTGCACGAACTTTTCAGCCGTCAATTCAGGTCGGTTCAGGTAGCCCTGGGCGACACCGTCGCCGCCGATGCAGATTTCACCGGTCGCCCCCACAGGCAGCAGCTGCAACTGCGCATCCAGTACGTAGACCTGCGTATTGGAAATGGGTCGCCCTACCGGCACGCTGTCGGCATCAGCGGTAAGCGCGTGCACTTCATAAGTGGTGGCGTAGGTGGTGGTTTCGGTCGGCCCGTAGCAATGCACCAGGCGCAACCCCGGTGCCAATGCCAGCAGGTTGCGGAACGCCGCCGGGTCGGCACGCTCGCCGCCGCACAGCAAAATACGCAAGCCGGCCAGGGCCTGGGGAATCAGTTGCACATACTGGTTGAACAGCGCGGTGGTGACGAACAGCACCGTCACGCCCTGAAGTGCCGCGCCAAACGCCAGCGGGTCGAGCAAGGTGGCGTGGTCGATCACCTGCACCTGACCGCCGTTGAGCAATGCCCCCCACACATCCATGGTGCTGGCATCGAACGCCGGGTTCGAGGCGAAGGCTACGCGGTCATCGGGATTGAAATCGGCGTAGCCGTTGTTGAGCACCAAGCGCGTGATGCCACGGTGCGGCACCAATACGCCTTTGGGCATGCCGGTGGAGCCGGAGGTGTACATGATGTACGCCACGTTCTGCGTAGACTGCGGCAGGCCCGGGTTGTGCTCGGGGTATGAGTCGAGGGCCAGGGTGTCCAGGTCCAGGCGCTGCACCGCACTCTCCACGCTGCAGTCGCTGCGGGTCAACAGCCAGGCCGCGCCGCTGTCTTGCAGCATGAAAGCCTGGCGTTCGGCCGGCGCGTTGATGTCCAGCGGTACATAGGCGGCGGCGCATTTGAGAATCGCCAGTTGGCTGACCAACAACGCCACCGAGCGTGGCAGCAGGATCGCCACGTTATCGCCGGGGCACACACCCAGGCAGAGCAGGTGATGGGCCAGGCGGTTGGCGCGGCGGTTGAGTTCGCCGTAGCTCACCCGTTGCTCGCCGTGTTGCACCGCCACCGCATCGGGGCGCGCCTGGGCCTGGGCTTCGAACAGGTGTTGCACGCTGCGTTCACGGGGGAACGCGCGGGCTGTGGCGTTGAAGCCCTCAAGCAGTTGCTGGCGTTCGGCCTGAGGCAGGATCGACAAGCAATTGAGCGCGATGTCGCTGCGCTCTTCCAGTGCCTGCACCACCTGCACCAAGGCGTTATGAAGGTAGTCGCCCAAGCGTCGGGCCCCCTGCCCCATGGCCGTGAGGCTGAAACCTTCACCCAGGTCATCCACGCTCACCGACACGCCGTAGTGGGTGTGCTCTTCGGTCTTGAGCACTTCGATCCCCTGCCACGCCTCGGCCACACCCCCGGCCTGGGGTGCGCTGTGGCGATAGTTGAACAGCACGCTGAACAACGACGTGGCCATCGGTACGCCGCTGCAACGCTGGGCCAGCGCCAAGGGCGCGTGTTCATGGCTGAGCAGTTGGGTCAGGCGCCCATGGGTGGCACGCAGCGCGGTCAGTACCGAGTGTTCACCCAGGTCGACTCGCAGCGGCAAGGTATTGATAAATACGCCCATGGCGCGCTCGGCGCCTTCGCCACCTTGCAGGCGGCCGAGCATCACCGTGCCGAACACCACCTGTTCACGGGCGCAGACCGTGCCCAGCACATGGGCCCAGGCCAGGTGCATAAGGCTGGCGGCGCTGACGCCGGCTTGACGCGCCTGAGTGCGCAGGCGCCGACTCAACCCCAGGTCGAGACTCACCTTCACGCGCTCATCGGTGCCCAGGTGCGGTAAGTCAGTGGGTTCGTCGACCCCAGCGAGCATCTCGCGAAAAAACGTCTCGTGGTCCTCAGCGCCCAGACGGGTCTGGGCCACGTAGTTGCGGTACGGGACGGGCGCGGCCAAGGTGTCTTGCGCGCCCAACAGGAAGGCCTGCATGTCGTGTTGCAGGATGTCCAGGGCGATGTGGTCCATCACCAGATGGTGAAACAGCAACGTCGCCATTACCCGTTGTGGTTCCTCGGCATACACCAGGCGCATCAGGGGTGCCTGGCCGAGGTCCAGGCGTGGCAGCAACGGGCCGCTTTCAACCCGTAATGAGGCGGTGCGCCACACCACTTGCACCGGTTCCTCCAGCCCGTCCCAATGGAAGGATGAGCGCAGGATGTCATGGCGCTGGATCACCGCCTGCAAGGCATGGGCGAAGGCGTCCAGGCGCAGGCGGCTGTCGAAGGCAAACTGCGCCTGCAACACATAGGCGTCGTCACCTTGCACGGCGCTATGCTGATACAGGATGCCGGCCTGCAAGGGTGCCAGCGGGTAGATCTCCTGCACATTCGCCGCGCCGCCGGGGATGCTGGCGACGATGCGCTCGATGGCAGCGGGGTCCAGGGTGATCAGCGCAAGCATGTCCGGCGTGATCCGGGTGCAATCGGGCGCAATGCGATTGGCCGGCACCGCCACTTCACGCCCACCACCCAAAGCCGCAGCCAGGGCGGACAAGGTCGGTTGGCCAAACAGCACTTTCACGTCCGCCGACAAGCCCAGGCGGCGCATGCGCCCGATCAGGCTGACCGCCAGCAAGGAATGGCCACCCAATTCAAAGAAATTGTCATGCCGGCCCACGCGCTCCACGTTGAGCAATTCGGCCCACAGCGCGGCCAGAGTGATTTCCGTATCCCCCACGGGCGCTTCATAGTCGCGCACGCTCAACGCGTCCAGGCCCGGCGCCGGCAGCGCCTTGCGGTCGAGTTTACCGTTGGGGCTCAGCGGCAGCGCCTGAAGGTGCATAAAGCTCGTCGGCAGCATGAATTCCGGCAGGTGTTGCAGCAGATGGGCGCGCAGGCTTTCGACCTCGCTCGGCCCCCCGGTGTAATAGGCAATCAGGCGCTGCTCGCGGGCGATCACGGCAGCTTCCTGCACCGCCGGATGCTCGCTCAGGCGCGCCTGGATTTCCCCCAGTTCGATGCGCAGGCCACGGATTTTCACCTGGTCATCATTGCGCCCCAGGTATTCGAGCGTGCCGTCGGGCAAGTAGCGGCCCACGTCGCCGGTGCGGTACATGCGCCCCGGGGTGAACGGGTCGTCGAGGAAGCGTTCGGCGGTCAGCTCAGGGCGGTTGAGGTAACCCCGTGCCACCTGCACGCCCGCGATGAACAATTCACCGACCACCCCCAACGGCACCGGCTGTAACTGCCCGTCCAGTACATACAGGCGCGTGTTGGCAATCGGCTTGCCGATGGGGGTGTTATCCGGCACTACGGCACCCGCGCAGTCCCACGCGGTGACATCCACCGCCGCTTCGGTGGGGCCATACAGGTTGTACAAGCCAACCTCCGGCAATTGCTGTTTGAAGCGCCGCACCAGGCTGCCCGGCAGGGCTTCGCCGCTGCACATCACCCGCACCAGCCCGGCGGCCTGGCTGACATCGCCGTGAGCCAGGAACACGTCGAGCATCGACGGCACAAAATGCAGCGTTGTGACCCGCTCGGCCTCGATCACCTGGCACAGGTAGTCAGGGTCCTTATGCCCGCCAGGGCGGGCCATGACCAGCCGCGCGCCGGTGCACAGCGGCCAGAAGAACTCCCACACCGACACGTCGAAGCTGAACGGGGTTTTCTGCAAGACCGTATCGCTGGCCGTCAGCCCGTATTCGTCCTGCATCCACAGCAGGCGGTTGACCACCCCAGGGTGTTCGTTGATCACACCCTTGGGCTGGCCGGTGGAACCGGAGGTGTAGATCACATAGGCCGCCACGCTGGCCGCCTGCGGGTTATGGGTGGGCTGGTGCTGCCAGGTGGGTGAATCGAGGTTGACCACCGGCACCTCGCCCAACAACCCGAGGGTGCTGGCATGGGCCAGCACTACCGTGGGCGCGCTGTCGTGCAGCATGTAGGCGATGCGTTCCAGCGGGTAGGCCGGGTCCAGCGGCACATAGGCGGCGCCGGCCTTGAGGATCGCGTACAGGCCAATGACCATGTCCAGGCCACGCTCCACGCAGATCGCCACCCGCGCCTGGGGCTGCACACCCAGGGCTTGCAGGTAATGGGCCAATTGGTTGGCACGCGTGTTCAGTTCGGTATAGCTCAGTTGCTGCTCGCCCGCCTTCAAGGCAATGGCATGGGGCGTGCGCAGCACCTGGGCTTCAAACAGGCCGTGCAGGGTCTGGTCGAGGTTGTACTCAATGGCAGTGGCGTTGAAATCCACCAACAGTTGCCGACGTTCGCGCGCGTCCACCAGAGGCACCTGCGCCAGCACCGCCTGGTCGTTATCGACCATGGCCTGCAACACGCGGGTGAAATAGCCGACGTAGCGCTGCATCGTCGACTCGTCAAACAGCGCCACGGCATATTCCAGCGCACCGAGGATGCTGCCCTGCACTTCCCCCAGGTTCAACGACAGGTCGAACTTGGCGAAATGGCTGTGCTCGACAATGCTCTCCAGAGCCAGGTCGCCCAGGGCCAGGGTCGGCGCGCTGCTGTCCTGCCAGCTCAGCAGGGTCTGGAACAGCGGGCTGTGGGCCAGGCTGCGCGGCGGCCGGGTAATTTCCACCACCTGTTCGAAGGGCAAGTCCTGATGGGCCTGTGCCTCCAGCGTCAGCGCCTTGACCCGCGCCAGCAACGCCTCGGTGCTCAGCTCGCCCGAGGTGTCGATACGCAGCGCCAGGGTGTTGACGAACAGGCCAATCAGCCCCTCGACTTCGGTGCGCATGCGGTTGGCCACCGGCGTGCCGATCACCAACTCGGGCTGCCCGGACAGGCGCGCCAACAGCGACGCCCAGGCACTCATCAAGGTCATGTACAAGGTGGTGCCATGGCGTTGGCTCAAGGCCTTGAGCCCGGCGGTGAGGCGTTCATCCAGGCGCACTTCGACACTGCTGCCAGCGTAGTCCTGCTGCGCCGGGCGCGGGCGGTCGGTGGGCAAGGTCAGCAACGCTGGCGCACCGGCCAACGCCTGCTGCCAGAAGCTGCTTTGGCGTTGCAGCACCTCGCCGCTCAACCACAGGCGTTGCCACACGGCAAAGTCGGCGTACTGGATCGGCAAGGGCGGCAGCGGGTCGGCGTGGCCGTGGCTGAACGCCTGGTACAGCGCCATCAGCTCGCGGGTCAGCACGCCCATGGACCAGCCGTCGGAGACGATATGGTGCAGGGTCAGCAACAGCACATGGTGATCATCGGCCATCACCACCAGGCGCCCGCGCAGCAACGGGCCGCGTTCAAGGTCGAAGGGTGCCGAGGCTTCGCCGTGGATCAGCGCGTCCAGGGCCTGTTGCGGCTGCGGGTGGCGACGCAGGTCCTGCACTTGTAGCGCCAACACCTCTTCGGCCGGCACGACCAGCACCTGGGCCTGGTCACCCTGCTGGGCGAAGCGGCTGCGCAGGGTGTCATGCCGCGCCACAATGCGCGCCAGGGCCCGTTGCAGCGCCTGTACATGCAACTGCCCGCGCAACCGCAGGCCGATGGGAATGTTGTAGGCGGTGTTGGCCCCTTCCATCAACGCCAGGAACCACAGGCGTTGCTGGGCGAAGGACAGCGGCACGTCGTCATCACGGTTGGCCGGCAAGATATCCGGCAAGGTGCTGCGACCGGCCTGGGCCAGCACCTCGGCGACCGCCGCCAGTTCGGCGTTGGCAAACAGGTCGCCCAGCGCCAATTCGACGCCCAGCCGCTGGCGCACCTGGGACACCATGCGCATGGCCAGCAGCGAATGCCCGCCCAGCTCAAAGAAATGGTCGTAACGCCCCACACGCTGCACCTGCAACACCTCGGACCAGATCTGCGCCAGCACGGTTTCGATTTCGCCCTGGGGCACGGCGTACTCGCGGTTAAATACCGCGGCCATGTCCGGCGCCGGCAGGGCCTTGCGGTCGAGTTTGCCATTGGCGGTCAGTGGCAGTGCGTCGAGCTTCATGAACGCGACGGGCACCATGTAGTCCGGCAGATGTGCCACCAGGTGGGCGCGGATCTCGACCAGCGTCAGCGGGTCCAGTTGCGGGTTTTCAGTGAAGTAGGCCACCAGCCGCTCTTCACGCACCACCGCCACTGCTTCCAGGATGCCGGGCAATTGGTTGAGCTGGGTCTCGATTTCGCCCAGTTCGATGCGTACGCCTCGGATTTTCACCTGGTCATCGTTGCGCCCCAGGTAGTCGAGCGTGCCGTCCGGCAACCAGCGCACCAGGTCGCCGGTGCGGTACATGCGCCCTGCATTGAACGGGTCGCGCAGAAAACGCTCGGCAGTCAGTTCCGGACGGTTCAGGTAACCGCGTGCCACGCCCTTGCCGCCCACGTACAACTCCCCCGCCACCCCCAGCGGCACCGGGCGCTGGTGTGGGTCGAGCACGTAGACCTTGGCATTGGCGATGGGCTTGCCGATATGCAACGGCTGGCCCGCCTCGACCTTGCCGGAAGTGGCCACCACCGTGGCTTCGGTGGGCCCGTAGTTGTTGATCAGCTCAAAGCGCTGCGCCCGCCCGAACTGGCGTAGGCGATCGCCACCGACCAGCAAGGTGCGCAAGGTCGGGTGCTCGATGTTCTGGCTGAAGGCGTATTCCGCCACCGGCGTCGGCAGAAAGCTCACGTCCAAAGGCTGCGCGCACCACCAGGCCAGCAGTGCGTCGATATCTTCACTGCCCTCATGGGCCGGTGGCAGGTGCAAGGTGGCGCCCACACACAGCGCCGGCCACACTTCCCAGGCCATCGCGTCAAAGCCGAAACCGGCAACACTGGCGGTATGCCGCCCGGCACGCAGGTCGAAGGCGCTGCAATGCCAGTCCACCAGGTTGGCGACAGTGTGATGTTCCACCATCACCCCTTTGGGCAAACCGGTGGAGCCGGAGGTGTAGATCACATAGGCCAGGTGCGTCGGGCCGACGGCGATTGTGGGGTTGCTCGCCGAATGGTGCTGCCAGGTGAAGCTGTCCAGATTGATCACCGGCACTTCCAGGGCCGGCAGGCGCTCCAGCAATGCGTGCTGGGTGAGTACCGCCACTGGCGCGCTGTCACTGAGCAAATAGTTCAGACGCTCGGCCGGGTGGGACGGGTCCACCGGCACATAACCGGCACCGGCCTTGAGAATCGCCAGCAACCCGGCCAGGGTATCGAGGCCGCGCCGCGCCACAATCGCCACGCGGTCGTCGGGCTTGACCCCCAATGCCAGCAGATGATGGGCCAGCAGGTTGGCTTGCTGGTTCAGTTCGGCATAGGTCAGTTGCCGGCCCTGATGCACCGCGGCGATGGCGTGCGGCGTGAGCGCGGCCTGGGCTTCGACCCTGCCGTGCAGGGTGGTGCCTTGGGGGAAGACGGTCTGGGTGGTGTTGAACTGTTCCAGCAGCAAACGCTGTTCGGCAGCGGGCACCACCGACAGTTGCTCAAGCGCGGTATGGGGGGCCTGTTCCAGTGCGCTCACCAGGTTTTCCAGCGCGGTGTGCAGGTAGGCGCAGACGCGTTGAGGGTCGACCAGGGTGCTGGCCAGCAAACTCAGGCCAAAGCCCTCGCCCAGGTCGTCCACGCTCAGGGTCAGCGGGTAGTTGGTGCGTTCCTCGACGCGCAGTGCGGTGATGCCGTGCCACGCCGACACGGCCTCGGCGCTGGCGGCGGACGCGCTGTGGCGATAGTTGAGCAGCGCGCTGAACAGCGGCGTCGGCGCGAGCACGCCACTGCAACGCTGGGCCAGGGCCAACGCCGCGTGTTCATGGCGCAGTAACGTGGTCAGCCGTGCGTGGGTGGCCTTGACGGCGGTGCGCACGTCCTGGGCGTCCACGTCCACGCGAAACGGCAAGGTATTGATGAAAATGCCCAGGGCGCGGTCGGTGGCATGGCTGCCCTGCATGCGCCCCATCAACACAGTGCCGAACACCACCTGGGCTTTGCCGGCCAACACCCCCAGCACCTGGGCCCAACCCAGGTGAAACAGGCTGGCGGCGCTCACGCCCAGTTGGCGTGCCTGTCCGCGCAAACGCTGGGCCAGTGCCGGCGCCAACGGCAGGCTGACTTCAGCGATAGCGCGCGCATCGCCTTGCACATCCTGCAAACCGAACGGCAAGGTGGGCTCGCTGATATCGCCGAGCATCCGCCGGAAGAAACTTTCATGTTCTTGTTCACTGATGCCCAGCCGCGCCTGCGCCACATAGTTGCGAAACGGCACGGCCTGGCCGAGGGCCGCGCCTTGGCCCAACAGGCACGCCTGCATTTCGTGGCACACCACGTCCAGGGCGCTGTGGTCGAGCGCCATGTGATGGAACAACAGGGTGGCGACGATGCGCTGGTTGGCCGGGTCTTCAGCGCGCACCAGGCGCAGCAACGGCGCCTGGGTGACGTCAAGGCGGTAGTGACGGGCATCAAACAGGTCATGCAGTTGCGTGGCGATATCGCCGTCGGCCGGGTCCAGCATCAAGGCTTGCACCGGCAGGCGTGCCTGGCGCCACACCACTTGCGAGGGTTGCGTCAGGCCATCCCAGACCACCCCGGTACGCAGGATGTCGTGACGGTCGATCACCCGTTGCAGCGCCTGGGCAAACGCATCGAAACGCGCCAGGTTGTCAAAGGCGAACTGCGACTGCATCACATAGGGGTCACCCTGCTCGGCACTGACATGGTGGAACAGAATGCCTTCCTGCAACGGCGCCAGTGGGTAGATGTCCTGGATATTCGCCACGCCGCCCTGCACCGTGGCGACAATGCGCTCGATCTCGTCCTGGTTCAGGGTCGACAGGGTCAGCATTTCAGGAGTGATGCGCTCGGCAGTGGCCGGGATACCATTGGCCGGCACCTGCACCTCACCGGCCTTGGTCGCGGCGTATTCACCGGCCTTGATCAGTTCGATCAGCGCCGGCTTGTGCTCACGCAAGGCGGCCAATATCGCCGGGTCGCTCAAGGCGTGCTTGTTGCCGTTCACCGACAACTGCTCGCCCTTGAGCGCCAGTTGCACATCCTTGGTATTCAGGGTTGCCAGCAGCTCGAGGATGTTCACAGGACGATCTCCATTCGTTCGGTCATTGCGGCGTAGCCGGCCAGGGTCGGTTGTTCGAACAAGCCCCGCACATCGGCTTCCATGCCTTCCTGGCGCAGGCGCCCGATCAAGCTCACGGCCAGCAGCGAGTGCCCGCCCAGTTCAAAGAAGTTGTCGTGGCGCCCTACCCGCTCCACCTTGAGCAGCTCGGCCCAGAGCTGGGCCAGGAGGATTTCGGTGTCGCCTTCGGGCGCCGCGTATTCACGTACCTGCAAGGCGTCCATACCCGGTGCAGGCAGAGCCTTGCGGTCGAGCTTGCCGTTGGGGCTCAGGGGCCAGGCGTCCAGGTGCATGAACAGCGCCGGCACCATAAAGTCCGGCAGGTGCTGCAACAGCTGGGCGCGCAGGCTGTCGATGTCGGCGGGTGCGCCGGTGTAATACGCGACCAGGCGCTGGTCCCGGGCGACGACCACGGCGTCCTTGACCGCCGGATGCTCGATCAAGCGCGCCTGGATTTCTCCCAGCTCGATGCGCAGACCACGGATCTTCACCTGATCGTCGTTGCGGCCCAGGTACTCAAGCGTGCCGTCGGGCAAGTAGCGGCCCAAGTCGCCGGTGCGGTACATGCGCCCCGGGGTGAACGGGTCGTCGAGGAAGCGTTCGGCGGTCAGCTCAGGGCGGTTCAGGTAACCCCGCGCCACTTGCACGCCCGCGATAAACAGCTCACCGACCACGCCCAACGGCACCGGCTGCAACTGCCCGTCCAGAACATACAGGCGAGTATTGGCAATCGGCTTGCCGATCGGCGTGTTGTCCGGCACCTCAGGGCGGGCGCAGTTCCAGGCCGTCACGTCCACGGCCGCTTCGGTGGGGCCGTACAGGTTGTATAAACCAATCCCCGGCAACTGCTGCTTGAAACGCCGCACCAGGCTGCCCGGCAGCGCTTCGCCGCTGCACATCACCCGCACCAACCCCGCCGCTTGGCTGACATCGCCGTG
Organism: Pseudomonas sp. AP42; assembly: GCF_001728935.1. NCBI lineage: Bacteria > Pseudomonadati > Pseudomonadota > Gammaproteobacteria > Pseudomonadales > Pseudomonadaceae > Pseudomonas > Pseudomonas sp. AP42. Next base: position 26,639 of record NZ_LYSO01000048.1, on the reverse strand, counting down.
GGCCAGGAACACATCGAGCATCGACGGCACAAAGTGCAGGGTCGTGATGTGCTCCGCGGCGATCACCTCGCACAGGTACGCCGGGTCTTTGTGCCCTTCAGGGCGCGCCATCACCAGGCGTGCGCCGGTGAACAGCGGCCAGAAGAACTCCCACACCGACACATCGAAGCTGAACGGGGTTTTCTGCAACACCGCATCGTGGGCCTTGAGGCCATAGGCGTCCTGCATCCACAACAGGCGGTTGACCACCCCGGCATGTTCGTTGATCACGCCCTTGGGCTGGCCGGTGGAACCGGAGGTGTAGATCACATAGGCCGCGTGCCGAGCAGTGAGGCCCGGTACTGGCAGGTTGGTGATGGGTTGGTGCTGCCAGGTGCTGTGGTCGAGGTCGATCACCACCGCGTCACCCAGCAAGGCGCGGGTGGCGCTTTGGGCCAGCACCACCACCGGCGCGCTGTCGTGCAGCATGTAGGCAATGCGCTCTGGCGGGTACGCCGGGTCCAGCGGCACATACGCACCGCCGGCCTTGAGGATGGCGAACAGGCCGATGACCATGTCCAGGCCGCGCTCGACGCAGATGCCCACCCGCGCATCCGGGCGCACGCCGCTGGCACGCAGGTGATGGGCCAGGCGGTTGGCGCGCTCATTGAGTTGCTGGTAGCTCAAGCTGTGCTCGCCGGCCTTCACCGCCACGGCCTGTGGGGTACGTACAACCTGGGCTTCAAACATGCCGTGCAGGGTCTGGTCGAGGTTGTAGTTCACCTCGGTGGCGTTGAACTGCACCAGTAGCTGTTGCCGCTCTTGCAGCCCCAGCACCGGCAGGCGATTGAGCGCCTGGTGCGGCGCCTGCTCAAGAGCCTCGACCAGCCCGCTCAACGCGTTATGCATATAGCCGCACACCCGTTGCGCATCCACCTGGGCCAGGGCGGTGAACGCGTAGCCGTCGCCCAGGTCATCCACGTTCAAGGTCAGCGGGTAATTGGTGCGCCCGTCATTGACCAGGGTCTGCATGCCTTCCCAGGCCAACTGCGCATCCGCCGAGCGGGTGGCGGCGCCGCGATGGCGATAGTTGAGCATCGAGCTGAACAACGGCGCCGGGGCCGCGACACCGCTGCAACGCTGGGCCAAGGCCAGGGAGGCGTGTTCATGGCCGAGCAGCTCGGTCAGCCGCGCATGGGTGGCGCGCACGGCGGCGCGGGCGCCCTGGTCGTCGATATCCAGGCGCAGCGGCAAGGTGTTGATAAACACGCCCAGGGCGCGGTCGGCGCCCTCGCCGCCTTGCAAACGGCCCACCAGCACCGTACCGAACACCACCGTATGGCGCGCCGATACCGCGGCCAGCACCTGCGCCCAGGCCAGGTGGAACAGGCTGGCAGCGCTGACCCCCAGCAACCGCGCCTGGCTGCGCAGGCGGCGGTTGAGCGGGCTGTCCAGTTGCAGGGTATGTTCGTCGATGGCATTGCCGTCGCCGCGCACGTCCTGCCAGCCGAACGGCAGCGTTGGCTCGTCGACATCGCCCAGCATCTGGCGGAAGAACTGCTCATGCGCCTGTTCGCTGACACCCAGGCGCGCCTGGGCCACATAGTTGCGATACGGCATTGGCGCGGCGGTGGGCGCGGCGTGGCCCAACAGGTGGCCCTGCATTTCGCGCAACACCACGTCGAAGGCGGTGTGGTCCAACACGATATGGTGATAGAGCAGCACCGCCACCACGCGCTGGTTGACCGGGTCCTGGGCATACATCAGGCGGATCAACGGCGCCTGGCTGATTTCCAGGCGATAGCGCCGCGCATCAAAGCGCTCGTGCAGGCCGGCGAGTACGTCGCCTTGCAGGTGCAGTTCCTGTACGCACAACTGCGCCTGGCGCCACACCACTTGCAGCGGTTGTGCCAGGCCCTCCCACACCACCCCGGTGCGCAGGATGTCGTGGCGGTCGATCACCTGTTGCAGGGCGCGCACAAAGGCGTGCAGGCGCTCGATGCTGTCAAACGCCAGATGCGATTGCAGCAGGTAAGGATCGCCCTGCGCCGCCGTGAGGTAGTGATAGAAAATCCCTTCCTGCAACGGCGCCAGCGGGTAAATGTCCTGCACGTTGGCAGCGCCTCCCGGCACCTGAGCCACCACCTGCTCGATGGCCGACTGGTCGAGGCTCACCAGGGCCAGCATGTCCGGGGTGATGCGCTGGCAACCGGCACTGATGCGATTGGCCGGCACCTGCACTTCGCGGCCACTGCCGACAGCGGCGGCCAGCGCGGCCAGGGTTGGCTGGCTGAACAGCACGCGCACATCCGCGCTGAGGCCGGCCTGGCGCATGCGCTCGATCAGGCTGACGGCCAGCAAGGAATGGCCGCCCAGTTCGAAGAAGTGGTCAAGGCGACCCACCTGCTCCACCTGCAACACCTCGGCCCACAGCCGCGCCAGGGTGGTTTCGACGTCACCTTGGGGGGCTTGGTATTCACGGCTGAGCAAGGCGCACTGGTCTGGCTGCGGCAGTGCCTTGCGGTCCAGTTTGCCGTTGGCGGTCAGGGGCAGTTGGTCAAGCCGCGTATAGGCGACCGGTACCAGCGCCTCGGGCAGTTGGGCTTGCAGGTGCGCACGCAAGGTCTCGATCTGCAACGGGCGCTGTTCGGTGAACCAGGCCAGCAGGCGGCCTTCGCGCACCAGCACCACGGCCTCACGAATACCGTCCAGTGCCGCCAGGCGGCTTTCGATTTCACCCAGTTCCACCCGCACGCCGCGCAGTTTTACCTGGTCGTCGTTACGGCCCAGGTATTCAAGGTTGCCATCGGGCAGCCAACGCACCAGGTCACCGGTGCGGTACATGCGCCCTGGGTTGAACGGGTCTTGCAGAAAGCGTTCGATCGTCAGCTCGGCACGGTTGAGGTAGCCCCGCGCCACGCCGCTGCCGCCTACATAGAGTTCACCGGCCACGCCCACCGGTACCGGCCGCAGGTGCGCGTCCAGCACATAGCTGGTGGCATTGGCGATGGGCCGGCCGATATGCAACACCTGCCCGGCCCGCACGCGACCGGAGGTAGCAACCACCGTGGCTTCGGTGGGGCCGTAGTTGTTGATCACGGCAAAGCGCCGCTCTTGGGTGAACTGGCGCAAGCGGTCACCGCCGATCAGCAGGATGCGCAAGGTGGGGTGCTGCTGGGGCAGGCTGAAGGCGTATTCGGCCACCGGCGTCGGCAGGAAGCTCACGTCCAACGGCTGCGCCAGCCACCAGGCCAACAGTTCATCGACGTTTTCGTTGCCAATCTCGGCGGGCGGCAGGTGCAGGGTCGCGCCGACGCACAGGGCTGGCCAGACCTCCCAGGCCATGGCATCAAAGCCCATGCCGGCCACGCTGCTGGTGTGGCTCACCGCCGTCAGGCCAAAGGCCTCACAGTGCCAATGCACCAGGTTTTCCACGGTGCGGTGTTCCACCATCACGCCCTTGGGCTGGCCGGTGGAACCGGAGGTGTAGATCACATACGCCAGGTGCGCGGGCGTCAGGTTGGGCAGTTGCGGATTGCTCACAGAGTGGCGCTGCCAGGCGGGGTCATGCAGATCGACCAGGGCAACCGAACCGAGCAGCTCCTGGGTACTGGTCTCGGCCAGCACCGCCACGGGCGCGCTGTCTTGCAGCAAGTAGGCGATACGCTCGGCGGGGTACGCCGGGTCGATCGGCACATAGCCCGCGCCAGCCTTGAGAATGCCCAACAGCCCCACCAGCATCTGCGGGCCGCGACGGCAGCACAGCGCCACGCGGTCGTCGGCTTGCACGCCGAGTTCCAGCAAGTGATGAGCCAACTGGTTGGCGCGTTGATTGAGCTGCTGATACGTCAGCGCCTCACTGCCTTGCTGCACGGCAATGCGATGGGGTTGGCGCTCGGCCTGCACTTCAAACGCACCGTGCAGGGTCTGGCCATGGGGGAAGTCGTGGGCGGTGGCGTTGAACTCGCGCAGTACCGTGTCGCGCTCTGCGGCGGGCAGAATCGGTAACTGGCGCAGCGCACTGTTGGGCGCCGTCTCCAGGGTGACAATCAGTTGCTCAACGGCACTGAGTATGTAGTCGCACAGGCGTTGCGCGCCAATCTGCGGCACGGCCAGCACGCTCAGGCCAAAGCCTGCGCCCAGGTCATCCACGCTCAGGGTCAACGGGTAGTTGCTGCGTTCTTCGCCGCCCAGTAGCTGCACGCCTTCCCAGATGCCGTGGCCGTCGCGGGCCATTTCCCCTGAGTTGCTGTGGCGGTAATTGAGCAAGGCGCTGAACAGCGGCGTGCTGGTCGGCACGCCGCTGCAACGCTGGGCCAGGGCCAGTGACGCATGCTCATGCCCGAGCAAGGCGCTCAAGCGTGCATGGGTGGCTTTGACCGCCTGCGTCGTACCGGCTGCAACGTCGACCCGCAGCGGCAAGGTGTTGATAAACATCCCCAGCGCACGGTCTGCGCCCTCGCCGGCTTGCAGTCGGCCCATCAGCACCGTACCGAACACCACCTCGTCGCGGCCCGAGACCAGGCCCAACACCTGGGCCCAGGCCAGGTGCATCAGGCTGGCGGCGCTGACCCCCAGTTGGCGCGCCTGCTGGCGTACGCGCTGGGCCAGGCCCGCTTCCAGGTGCACCTGGGCTTCTTCGATGGCACGGCCATCGCCCTGCACATCCTGCAGACCAAACGGCAAGGTCGGCTCGTCGACCTCGGCGAGCATGTCGCGGAAAAACTGCTCATGCTGCGCCACACTGACGCCCAGCCGCGCCTGGGCCACATAGTTGCGAAACGGCGCGGCAGCGGGCAAGTCCTGGGCCTGGTTGAACATGAAGGCACGCATTTCCTGGCCGACCACTTCCATGGCGGTGTGGTCCAGCGCCAGGTGGTGGAACAGCAGGATCGCCGCGACCCGGTTGTGCGCCGGGTCCTGGGCATAGACCATGCGCAGCAACGGCGCCTGGGTAATGTCCAGGCGGTAGTGACGCGCATCGAAACGCCCATGCAGTTGCGCCATCACATCGCCGCCGGCCGGGTCGAGCATCACCTCCTGCACCACCAGCTTGGCATCGCGCCACACCACTTGCACCGGGCTGTCGAGCCCTTCCCACACCACAGCGGTACGCAAAATATCGTGGCGCGCCACCACCTGTTGCAGCGCGCCCATAAAGGCGTGCAGGCGCTCGGCGGTGTCAAAGGCCATGCGCGATTGCAGCAGGTACGGGTCGCCCTGCTCGGCGCTGATGTGGTGGTAGAGAATGCCTTCCTGTAGCGGCGCCAGCGGGTAGATATCCTGGATATTCGCCGCACCACCCGGCACGCTGGCGACAATGCGCGCTATGACCTCTGGGGTCAGTTGCACCAGGCTCAGCATCGCCGGCGTGATCTGTGTACAGCCGGCGGGGATGCCATTGGCGGGCACCACGATTTCTCTGCCACTGCCCACGGCGGCCGCCAGCGCGGCCAGGCTTGGCTGGCTGAACAACACGCGCACATCGGCGCTCAGGCCCACTTGGCGCATGCGTTCGATCAGGCTGACCGCCAGCAACGAATGCCCGCCCAATTCGAAGAAATGATCATGGCGCCCCACGCGTTCAAGCTTGAGCACGTCCTGCCAGATCTGCGCCAGCAGACTTTCCACCTCGCCTTGCGGGGCTTCGTAGCCACGGCTGATCAAGGCGGCCTGGTCGGGTGCCGGCAATGCCTTGCGGTCCAGCTTGCCGTTGTTGGTCAACGGCAGGCTGGCCAGCGGCATATAGGCCGACGGCAGCATGTAGTCCGGCAGTTGGCCTTGCAGGTGCGCGTGTACCTGGTCAATGCCCAGGTCTGCGCCGGCCCAGGTGAAATAGGCCACCAGGCGCTTGTCCCCCGGCACGTCTTCACGGGCGAGCACGGCAACCTCCTGGATACCCGTACAACTGGCCAGGCGTGCCTCGATCTCGCCCAGTTCGATACGGAAACCGCGGATTTTGACTTGGTCGTCATTGCGCCCCAGGCACTCCAGCAGGCCATCCTCCGACCAGCGCCCGAGGTCGCCAGTGCGATACATCAGTGCCCCAGGCTGATCGACAAAGGGGTTGCTCACGAACTTCTCGGCGGTCAACTGCGCACGGTTCAAGTAGCCCTTGGCGACGCCCTCCCCGCCAATACAGATTTCACCGGTGATACCCAGCGGCACCGGCTGCAACTGTGCATCCAGCACATAGATCTGCGTGTTGGAAATGGGCCGCCCTACCGGCACGCTGTCGGCGTCAACGGCCAGCGCGCGCACTTCATAGGTGGCGGCGTAGGTGGTGGTTTCCGTCGGCCCATAGCAATGCACCAGACGCAACGCCGGAGCCTGCGCCAACAGGCTGCGGAAGGCCGCCGGGTCGGCACGTTCGCCGCCGCACAGCAAAATGCGCAGGCCGGCCAGGGCCTGTGGAATCAGTTGCACATACTGGTTGAACAGCGCGGTGGTGACGAACAACACCGTGGCGCCCTTGAGTTCAGCGCCAAACGCCAGCGGGTCGAGCAAGGTGGCGTGGTCGATCACTTGGACCTGGCCGCCGTTGAGCAGCGCGCCCCACACATCCATGGTGCTGGCGTCGAACGCCGGGTTGGAGGCAAACGCGATGCGGTCTTGGGGGTTGAAGTCGGCGTAGCCGTTGTTGATCACCAGCCGGCTGATGCCGCGATGGGTCACCAACACGCCTTTGGGCGTACCGGTGGAGCCGGAGGTGTACATGATGTACGCCACGCTGTCCGAGCTCTGGGCCACAGCGGGGTTGGTCGCAGGCATTACGTCCAGGTTCAGCTCGGTGAGGTTGTCCAGCACCTGGCGGGCGCCGCTGTCCTGCACCATGAAGGCTTGGCGTTCAGGCGGCGCGTTGACGTCCAGCGGCACGTAGACCGCCGCGCACTTGAGTACCGCCAATTGGCTGACGATCAGGTCGACGGAGCGCGGCAGCGCCAGGGCGACCGGCTCACCCGGCTGCACGCCCTGGTTAAGTAAATGATGGGCGAGCCGGTTGGCATGGCGGTTAAGGTCGCGGTAGCTCAGGGCGCGTTCGCCATGCACCACCGCCGTGGCTTCCGGCCGGGCCAGCACCTGGGCTTCGAACAGTTGGGCGACGCTGAGGTGCGACGGGTATTCACGGGCGCTGGCATTGAAGTCCTGCAGCAGTTTGCGCCGCTCCGCCGGCGGCACGATCGACACGCGGTGCAACGCGGTGGTCGGCGCCTGTTGCAGCGCAGTCACCAGGTGGCGCAGTGCGGTGAGCATGTAGTTGCCCACCCGTTGCACATCAAGGTCGGCCACGCCTTGCACGGTCAAGCGCATGCCCGTGCCGAGGTCATCGACGTTGAGCACCAGTGGGTAGTTGCTGCGTTCTTCGGAGCTGAGAATCTCGATACCGGAGGCGGCAAAGGGGTTGTCCCCCGGGGCTTCATCGGCGGCGCTGTGCCGGTAATTGAGCAAGGTGCTGAACAACGGCAGCGAGCCCGGCACACCGCTGCAACGCTGGGCCAGGGACAACGAGGCATGTTCGTGCCCGAGCAGTTGCGCCAGGCGCGCATGGGTGGCGCGCACGCCGGCCTGTACACCGACGCTGCCGAGGCTGACCCGCAGCGGCAAGGTGTTGATGAACATCCCCAGCGCCCGGTCCGCGCCCTCGCCGCCCTGCATACGCCCCAGCAACACGGTGCCGAATACCACCTCCTGCTGGCCGGACACCTGGCCCAGCACCTGGGCCCAGGCCAGGTGCACCAGGCTGGCAGTGCTCACGCCCAGTTGCCGCGCCTGTTCGCGCAAGCCCAGGTTGAGCGCCGGCTCCAGCGGCAGGCGCGCTTCATGGATGCCGCTGCCGTCACCATTCACATCTTGCAAACCGAAGGCCAGGGTCGGCTCATCGATGTCGCCCAGCATCTGGCTGAAGAAGGCTTCGTGCTGGGCCTGGGTCACACCGAGGCGGGCCTGGGCCACGTAGTTGCGGTACTGCACCGCGTCAGGCAATTGCGCACTGTGACCATGCAGGCTGGCACTCATTTCTTCGACCAGCACCTGCAGGGCGGTGTGGTCGAGAAGGATATGGTGCAGCAGCAAAATGCCGACCACGCCGTGGCTGTCCTGCGCATACGCCAGGCGCATCAGCGAGGCGCGTGACAGGTCTAGGCGATAGTGGCGTGGGTCGAAACGCTGTTGCAGGTGCGCCAGTGCCTCGCCGCCCAGCGTATCCAGGCGTTCGACCACCAAGGGCGCCTGGCGTAACACCACTTGCACCGGCTCCTCCAGCCCCTCCCAGAGGATGGCGGTGCGCAGGATGTCGTTGCGTTCGATCACCGTGTGCAGCGCGTTGACGAAGCCGTCGACGGCGCCCTGGTCGTGAAAGCGCAACTGCACCTGCAACACGTAGGGGTCGCCCTCGGTGGTCGCCAGGTGGTGGTAGAGAATGCCGGCCTGCAACGGCGCCAGGCCATAAATGTCCTGCACGTTGGCAACGCCACCGGGCACGGCCTCAAGGATATGGTCGATTGCAGCCTGATCCAGTTCGACCAGGGGCAGCATGTCCGGGGTGATGGCCTGGGTGTCTGCTTGAATGGGATTGGCCGGCACCTGCACGCTCTGCTGGCCGCCCACGGCCGCAGCGAGCGCCGCCAAGGTCGGTTGGCCGAACAGCACGCGCACATCGGCGCTGAGGTCGACCTGGCGCATGCGTTCGATGAGTTTGACCGCCAGCAGCGAATGGCCGCCGAGTTCGAAGAAATTGTCCTCACGACCGACACGGTCGACGTGGAGCAGGTCTTGCCAGAGCCTGGCGAGGGTGGTTTCCAACGCCCCCTGGGGCGCCGCATACGCGCGCCGGGCCACGGCGTCGGCATCGGGTGTGGGCAAGGCCTTGCGGTCGAGTTTGCCGTTGGTGGTCAGCGGCAGCGTGTCCAGGCGCACGAAAGCGCTGGGCACCATGTGTTCGGCCAGGCTGCGCTGCAGATGGTCACGGAGGGCGGCCACGTTGAGTTCGCCATCGCTGATCACATAGGCCACCAGGCGCTTGTCGCCCGGCTGATCTTCACGGGCGATCACCACCGCATCGCGCACGCCGCTGGCCGTGGCCAGGTGCGCCTGGATTTCACCCAGTTCGATACGGAAACCCCGGACCTTGACCTGGTCATCGTTACGCCCCAGGTACTCGACACTGCCATCGGCCAGCAGGCGGCCGAGGTCGCCGGTCTTGTACATGCGCAAACCGGTGGCCGGGTCGGCGAGGAAGCGTTCGGCATTCAGCGCCTCGCGGTTGAGGTAACCACGCGCCACCCCGGCACCGCCCACGTATAACTCGCCCACCACACCGTGAGGCAAGGGCTCACGGCGTGCATCCAGCACGTACAACTGCAAATCGGGAATACGCACACCAATCGGGCTCACACCGACCAAGTGCGCGTCGGCCGCTTCCAGCGCACGGTAGGTCACATGCACGGTGGTCTCAGTGATACCGTACATGTTCACCAGTTGCGTACCGGCATTCACCGCCCGTGCGTACCACGGTTTGAGCATGCCCGGTTCCAGGGCTTCGCCGCCGAAGATCACCTGACGCAGGGAATGGGACTGGGCGCTGTTGCCCTGGGCCGCGATCAACTGGCGGAACGCGCTCGGCGTCTGGTTGAGAATACTCACCTGGGCATCGCACAACAGCGCGTAGCACTCATCCGGCAAGCGGCTGACCAGTTGCGGCACGATCAGCAACTGGCCGCCGTGCATCAGCGCGCCCCAGATTTCCCACACGGAAAAGTCGAACGCAAAGGAATGGAACAACGCCCACACATCGTGCGAGTTGAAGCCGAACCAGTGGTGGGTAGCGCTGAACAGGCGCGCGACCTGGCGATGCTCGATCATCACGCCCTTGGGCTGGCCGGTGGAGCCGGAGGTGTAGATCACATAGGCCAGGTTGGCCGGGCTCAGGTGCAGCCGGGGGTTGCTGATGGGCAACGGGCCCAGGTGGTCGAGGTCGATCCGGGCCAGCGCGCCGACCCGCTGCGCCGTGTTGGCCTGCACCAGCACCGCCACCGGTTGGCTGTCGGCCAGGGTGTAGGCGATGCGTTCCTGGGGATAGGCCGGGTCGATGGGCACATAGCCCGCGCCGGCCTTGAGGATGCCGAGCAGGCCGATGATCATCTGCGGGCCGCGCTCTACGCAGATCGCCACGCGCGCGTCGGGGCGCACGCCGTGGGCCAGCAGCGCGTGGGCGACCTGGTTGGCGCGTTCGTTGAGTTGGCGGTACGTCAGGGCGTGTTGTTCGAAGCGCAACGCAATGGCATCGGGCTGGGCGGCGGCGTGGGTTTCGACGTGCTGGTGGATCAGCTGGGTATCGGCGTAGTGCGTGGGGCAGTCGTTCAAGGTGTGCAGCAAGTGGTGGCGTTCAGCGTCAGGCAGGAGGTTCAGGCCGCAGAGCGGCATATCCGGTCGTTGTTCAAGGGCGTCGGCCAGGCTTTCCAAGGCCGTATGCAGGTAGCCCGCAACCCGCTGCGCGCCAATGGAGGCATCCACCATCACGGTAAGGGCGAAGTTTTCACCCAGGTCATCGACGTTCACCGTCAGCGGGTAGTTGGTGCGCTCCTCGGCGCCCAGCACTTGTATGCCGTCGGCCACTTCAATCACCGCCGCCATATCGGTGGCGGCGCTGTGACGGTAGTTGAGTATCGCGCTGAACAGCGGCGTAGGCGCCGCCACGCCGCTGCACCGTTGTGCCAGCGCCAGGGACGCATGTTCGTGATCGAGCAAGCGCGTGAGGCGCTCATGAGTGACCTTGACCGCAGCGCGCACGCCCTGCTCGCCCACATCCACCCGCAGCGGCAAGGTGTTGATGAACATGCCCAAGGCCCGCTCACCGCCCTCGCCTGCGCCCATGCGCCCGAGCATCACGGTGCCGAATACCACCGCCTCCCGCCCGCAAACTGCGCCCAGCACCCGCGCCAAGGCCAGGTGCATCAGGCTCGCCACACTCACCCCCAGCGGGCGCGCCATGCTGCGCAGGCGGCGGCTCAGAGCGCTGTCGACGGGAATGCGCACTTCGTCGATCCCCTGGCCGTCGCCCTGCACATCCTGCAGGCCGAACGGCAGGGTCGGTTCATCGATATCCGCCAGCATGTCGCGGAAGAACGCCTCATGAGCCTGCTCGCTGACGCCATGGCGCACCTGGGCGATATAGCTGCGAAACGCTACCGGTGCAGAGGCCTGGGCTTGCTGCCCGGCCAGGTACAGCTGGATTTCATGCCGCACGCCGTCCAGGGCGGTGTGATCGAGGATGGTGTGGTGGAACAGCAACATCGCCACCACCCGCTGGTTGGCCGGGTCGTCAGCGAACACCAGGCGCAGCAGCGGCGCCTGGCCAAGGTCCATGCGGTAGGCGCGAGCATCATAGCGAGCGAGCAATTGAGCCAGGCGGTCAGCACCGTCCAACTGCGCCTCTTCGCAGGCCAGCACAGCCTTGCGCCACACCACTTGCAGCGGTTCGTCCAGGCGCTCCCAGACCATCGAAGTGCGCAGGATGTCGTGGCGGTCGATGACCCATTGCAACGCCTCGGCAAAAGCCTCAAGACGTGCGCGGCTGTCAAACACGAACTGCGCGTGCAGCACGTAAGGGTCACCCTGGTGCGCCGACAGATGGTGATAAAGCATGCCTTCCTGGAGCGGCGCCAGCGGGTAGATATCCTGCACATTCGCCGCACCGCCTGGGACCGCCGCGACGATGCGGTCGATGGCCGGCTGGTCGAGGTTGACCAGCGCCAGCATGTCCGGGGTGATGCGGTAGGCCGGGCTCAGCCAGTCACCGCCATGTTCGGCGACCAACTGCAGGAGTTGGGGTTTGTGCGCAATCAATTGATCCCAGAGCGCGTCGTCCAACGCTTGGTCATCGCCCAGAACGATCAGATCGTCTTCTTCCGTTTGCAGACGGATCGCGTGGGTGGAGATCGCTGCCAGTAAGTCGCTGAACTGCATGGGGAACCTGCCTGATAATTCACGGTTGACGAGAATGTCCGTATTCAGTTTTGCCGCTTGGATCGGCAGTACCGCGCGCCTGTAAAAAATGCGGGCGCAGCCGTAGGCCTGGAGGGGCTTCCGGCAGGCTTGAAAATTAAGGGATCTGTGGGCTGGGGGGTGACATGGGAAGCGGGGACAAGAGGAATAGCACGGCTCTTACCTGTAGGAGCGAGCTTGCTCGCGAAAAAATCTCAGGCGCCGCGTTTAATCAGGATGCCGGCGTTATCGTTGAGGTTTTTCGCGAGCGAGCTCGCTCCTACATGGGGCAAAAAAAACCGCCCTTGCGGGCGGTTCAAAAAAACTCGGCCTTGATCAGAAACCGAGGGAGAAACTTACCGTCACGGCGTGGTCCTTGTCGTTGCGCGAGAGCTGGCCCGAATAGCCCAGGCCCAGTCTGCCGTTCTGGCTGATCTGGTAATCCAGGCCCGCTTCCACCACCGCGCTGTCTTTGGCAATCGGCACGCCCTGGGTGCTGAACGAGCCACCGCCATTGATAAAGCTCAGGTCGGCGTCGGGCTTGGTGTCACCGAAGGCATGGCGCCAGCCGATGCTGCCCCGTGGAGTGATTTTCGAGCCGTTGCCCAGGGTGATGGTCTGGCCAATGCGCACGCCCAAGGTCGAGTAGGTGATGTCCTGGTCGGCATCGCCGCGCAGGGCTGCCGAGCCGCCTTTCTCCTTAATGGTGTCACTGTCGTAGTTGACGTAGGCCAGGCCGGCGAACGGTTCCAGGGCCACGGTAGGGGTTTGAATGGTGTAGCCGACTTCACCGAACACTTGTGCACTGCGTGCCTTGTAGTCGGCTTTGAGGCGTTGGCCCTCGCCACCGACGGCCACGTTGCGCTTGCTTTCGATGTCATGCCAGCTGTACGCCACGCCCATGCGTGCGGCGAAGGCTTCTTGCTGGTAGGCGGTGTAGGCCATCAGGTGGTAGCTGTCCACATCGGCGCTGGAATTGCGGCGCTTGGCGTCCAGGTCGCTGCGGGTGTAGCCGGCGGCCACGCCCACGCGCCAGGCGTCGTCCACTTGCTTGTCGGTACCAAGCAGGAAGCCGCTGAGGTTGCGGTCCAGCTTGGCGCTGTTGCTGTCACCGCCCATATGGCCCCAGGTGCCGAGCACGCGCATCCAACCGACCATCTCGCCGTGGCAACCGGCGCTGCTCAGGTGGTTTTCGCTAGGTGCCAGGGCATTGCGCGGGTCGTCCTCGCGGTAGCAACCCGGTTGGCGCAGGCGCTCGTTGACGGCATCACGCACGTAACGCGAGTCTTCAAGCATGGCGCTGGCGGTGCTGGCGTGGATTTCGCCGGACAAGCTGTCGAAGGCCGCACGTGCCGCCGCTGCATCACCGTTAAGCAGTGCATTTTGCACCGCTGCGCCACCGACTGCAGTGCCGGTGCCTAACGCCGCCGCCACGCCGCGTTGGTTACCGGTGGCCGCCACGCTGGCATAGCTGACGTCGTTGCGGCTGACCGCCAGGGCCACTTGGGTTGGGCTGTAGTTCAACGCGGTAGTCAGGAACGCCAGGTTCTCCAGGTTGGTGGTGGCAAAGGTGCCGTTGACCGCGCCGGCTGTCAGCAGAGTGTAGGTGGTGGCGCCGGCATAGGGTGCCAGGTTGACCACATTCAAGGTGCCGCCCAGGTTGGCGGTGCCGCCCACGGCCAGGGAGCCGGTGGTGGAGGGGGTGATCACCAGGTTCAGCGCACCGGTGCTGGCGTTGGTGAAGTTGCCGGCCACGGTCAGCTTGCCGCCGTCGGGTGTCACCGAGCCGTTGTTGACCAGCGAACCGACACTGCCGTTACCGGTCAGCCCTGCACCGTTGGCCACTGTGACCTGGCCGCCAAGTACCGCGCCTGGGTTGGCCGCGTTGCCCACTTGCAACACGCCCTCTTCCACCGCCACGGTGCCGCTGAACGGCTGGTTGCCGGTCAGCAACAGCGCGCCTGCGCCTTGCTTGATCAGCGCACCGGTGCCGCTCAAGGTGCCGCTGAACTGGCCATTGGTGCGCTGGGTAAACAACAACCGCGCGTTGTTGAGGATCCTGCCACGCAGGCTGGTGGTGGTGCCCGCCAGCGTACCGCCACTGACGGTGGTGCCGCCGGTGTAGGTATTGGCGCCGGTCAGCAGCAAGGTGCCGGCATCCAGCTTGTTGATGCCGCCGGTTCCCACCAGCGGTGCATCAATCTGAGCGGTCACGCCGGAATTGACCCGCACCGGCGCCAGGCTGCCATCCGCCGCATTGGTGGGGCTCAAGCTGCCGCCTTCGCCGGCGACCAGCGTGTAGCCGGCGTCCAGCACTTGCAGGCCAGTGAAGCCTTGGTTGCCGACCACGGTCACGGTGCCGCCCTGCCCGCCAAATACGGCGAACTGGTTGGTGGACGCCTGCCCTTGGGTGCCGGTGGGGTCGGTCCAGTTGGTGCCTGGGCCCCAGGTACCGCTGCCGCCGCTGATGCTGCCATCGGGGTTGGTGGTGCCGCCGTTCCAGAACTGGATCTGCCCTGGGGCGGTTTGCACCACCAGGTTGAGCTGGTTGGCCAGCGCCGTTTGCAGGCTCAGGTTGCCCAGCGCCACCGGCAAGGTGCCAAAGGTGAGGCCGTTATCGGTCAAGCTGCCGCCGTAGCGGAACAGCTGGTACACACCGACACCGAAGCCGCCCGTGTCGCTGACGTTGAGCGTGCCGTCCAGGGTCAGGTTGCCCGCCACGTTCACCGCTGTACTGGAGGCACCCGGCGCACCGAGGGCGAAGTCCAGGGTGGTGCCCGACGACAAGGCCAGCGAACCCACCGACAGTGGTGTCGCGGCACCGGCCTGGAGCACCGAGCCGTCAGCCATGTTCACCGCACCGCCCAGGGTACCGCTGCCGCCGAGGGTCGCGCCGCTGGCGACTTGCACCACGGCGCTATTCAAGGTGCCGTTGACCAGCAGGCTGCCGGTGTTGACGTTGGTGTTGCCAGTAAAGGTGTTGTTGCCGCTGAGCAGCAACGCGCCGGTACCGGTTTTGTTCAACACGCCGGTACCGGTGAGGTTGCCGGTGTAGGTGCCGTCGATGGCTTGCTCAAAGGTCAACGCCGCGTTGTTGGCGATAGCGCCTTGCAGGCTGGTGGTGTTGCCCGTGGTGCTGCCGCCGTTGAGCGTGGTGCCGCCGCTGTAGGTGTTGGCAGCGGTCAGCAACAAGGCGCCGTTGCCATTTTTCACCAGGCTGCCGCTGCCGCTGACCACGCCGTTGAGGGCCAGGTCGTGGCTGCCGGCCAGGGTCAGCGGGCCACCGAGGTTGAGGGCATTGGCCAGTTGCAGGTCGGTGCCGCCATCCAGTTGCGCCGCGCCGCCCACCGTCAAGGCCCCACTGCCCAGGGCAGCATTATTGCCAAGGATCAATTGACCGGCGTTCAGGCCCGTGCCGCCGCTGTAACTGTTGACGCCATTGAGCGTCAACGCTGCCGCACCGTTTTTCACCAGGCTGCCGCTGCCGCTGATAACCCCGTCGAGGGTCAGTGCGTTGCTGCCACCCACCGCCAAGGCACCGTTGAGCACGGCCGCATTGGCCAGGCTGACCGCCGCGTTGCTGTCCAGGGTGGTGCCGCCGGCCGCCGTCAGGGCGCCTGTGCCCAGGGCACTGTTATTGCCCACCACCAGGGTGCCGCCGTTCAGCGCGGTACCGCCGGTGTAGCCATTGCTACCGTTGAGCACCAGGGTACCGCTGTCGAGTTTGGCCAGGGTGCCGGCGCCGTTGAGGGTCACGCCCAGGGTGGCGGTGGCGTTCGGGTCAACGCGCACCGCGGTGTTGCCGGTGCCGCCATTGACCAGGTTGAGCACGCCCGCCGTGCCGGCGCCCAGGGTGTAGCCGTCGGTGACGAACTGCATGCCGGTGATGTTCTGCGTGCCGTCCACCGTCACGTTGCCTGCCGCGCCTTGGAACACCGCAAAGCTGTTGACCCAGCCCTGGTTGAGGGTGCCGTCGACATTGGTCCAGTTGGTATTGCCGGCGTTCCAGGTGCCGTTGCCGCCGTCAATCGCACCGTTGCCGATCAGGCTGTTGCCATCCCAGAACTGCACGGTGGTGTTGGGCGCGGTCACCAGCAGGTTGACCTTGTTGGTGATCGCGGTCTGCACTTGCAGGTCGCCCGGCACCACGCTGCCTGGCAGTGTGCCAAGAGCCAGGCCGTTATCGGTCAAGGCTCCGGTGTAGTTGATGAGGTTATAGACGCCGCTGCCAAAGCCGCCGATATCGGTGACATTGAGGTTGCCGTCCAGGGTCAGATTGCCGCCGACATTCAGCAGGCCTGTGCCGCCACCCAACACCGGAGTGCCGAGACCGACATCCAGGTTCGAGTTGCCGCCCAGCACCAACGAGCCCACCGACAGCGTGCTGCCGGAGGCCAGGCCGATGTGCCCACCGTCGGCCACGGTCACCGCGCCGGCCAATGAACCGCTGCCGGCCAGGGTCGCTCCGCTGTTGACTGCCACCGTGCCGCTGGCCAGTGAGCCTGTGACATTCAAGGTGCCGCCGTTGACGGTGGCCGCGCCGCTGAGGGCATTGGTGCCGCTCAGGTTGAGCACCCCGCTGCCGTTTTTATCCAGGTTGCCGGCACCGTTGAGTGCACCGCCAAAGCTGTTATCCAGGTTGCTGCCACCCACCGCCAGCGTAGCGCCACCAGCGACCTGCACCGTGCCGTTGCCGGCCAGGCTGTTGAGGTTGGCGTTGCCACCCAGGTTGAGGCTGGAACCGCTGCCGACGGTGACGCCGGAGGTGGTGCCCAGCGCACCATTGCCCGCCGTGGTCACGCTGCCCGCCGCCACGGTCAGTGGGCCGCTGAAGCTGTTGTTGCCGGTGAGAAGCAGGTCCGCCGCGCCATTTTTGATCAGCGCTGCATTGCCAGCGAGTACACCGGCGAGGGTCAGGTTGTTGCTGCCAGCGACAGTGAGGTCGCCATTAAGATTGACCGCATTGGCCAGCACCAGCGGCGTGCTGTTGGCCAGGGTCGCCGCAGCGCCGACGGTCAACGCGCCCGAGCCCAGGGCTGTGGTGCTGCCGAGGGTCAGCGTGCCGGCATTGAGCGCCGTGCCGCCGCTGTAGGTGTTGGCGCCGTTGAGGGTCAGGTTGGCGCCACCGGCCTTGGTCAACGAACCCGTGCCGTCCACCACACCGTTGAGGCTCAGGTCGTTGCTACCGCCGACCGTGAGCGCTGCATTCAGGCTGGTGTTATTGGCCAGGGCCAACGCCGTGTTGGTGTCCAGGGTGGTTGCCCCATTGACCGCCAAGGCACCGCTGCCCAGGGCCGACGCATTGCCCAGGGTCAAGGAGCCGGCATTCAATTGCGTGCCGCCCAGGTAGGCATTGGCACCGTTGAGCGTCAGGTTGCCCGCGCCGGTTTTGGTCAGCCCACCGCTACCGCTGACCAGGCCGTTCAAGCTCAGGTCGGCGGTGCCCAGAATGCCCAGGTTGCCGGCCAGATTGACCGTGTTGGCCAGGGCGACCGCCGTGCTGCTGTCGAGGGTGGTGCCAGCGGCCGCGTTCAGGGCGCCACTGCCCAGGGCACTGTTGGAGGCCAGGATCAGGCCGCCTGCGTTGAGTGCGGTTGGGCCGGCATAGGTGTTGTTGCCACTGAGGGTCAGGTTGGCGATGCCATTCTTGATCAGGCTGCCCGTACCCGCCACGGTGCCGGCCAGGGTCAAGGCATTGCTGCCGCCGAGGGTGAGGCTGCCGTTGACGTTGAGTGCATTGGCGAGGCTGACCGCGGTGTTGCTGTCCAGGGTGGTGCCGTTGGCGGTGGTCAAGAGGCCGCTGCCCAGGGCACTGTTATTGCCGACCACCAGCGTGCCGCCATCGAGGGCGGTGCCGCCGGTGTAGCTGTTGGCACCGTTAAGCACCAGGGTGCCGGTGTCGAGCTTGGCCAGGGTGCCGCCGCCGTTAAGCGCCACGCCGAGGGTGGCGGTGACGCCAGGATCGACACGTACGGCGGTGTTGCCACCCACGCCATTGAACAGGGTCAAGGCGCCTGCGGCGCCGCCCGCCAGGGTGTAGCCATCGGTGACGAACTGCAAACCGGTGATGGCTTGCGCGCCGTCAACCGTGACGGTGCCCGCCGTGCCTTGGAACACGGCAAAGCTGTTAGGCGTCCAGGCGGTATTGAATGCACCGTTGACGCCGGTCCATTGGTTGCCGCCTGCACTCCAGGTGCCGCTGCCGCCTTCGATGGTGCCATTGCCGGTGGTTTGGCTGCCGTCCCAGAACTGCACATTGGTGCTGCCGTTGACCAGCAGGTTGATCTGGTTGCCGATCGCAGTTTGCAGGTCCAGGTCGCTGGCCGGGATGTTCACCGGCAGGCTGCCCAGCAGCAGGCCGTTGTTGGTCAGGCCACCGGTGTAGTCGATCAGGCGGTAGATGCCCGCACCGAAGCCGCCGATATCGGTGACGTTGAGGGTGCCGTCCAGGGTCAGGTTGCCGTTGACCTGAACCAGCGCGGTGCCGCCAGTGGCGGGCGCGCCGAGGCCTGCATCCAGGTTGGAGTTGGCATTGAGCAGCAGCGAACCGGTGGTGAGGGTCGCGCCGGAATTGACGGCCAGGTGGCCGCCGTCGGCGATGGTCACGTTGCCCAACAAAGTACCGGTACCACCGAGGGTGGCACCACTGCCCACCGCCACATTGGCGCTGGCCAGGGAACCATTGACGAGCAAGCTGCCGGCGTTGACCTGGGCATCCCCGGTCACCACGCTGAGGCCGCCGAGGGTCAAGGCGCCCGTGCCGTCTTTGGCCAGGTTGCCGAGGCCTGCCACGACGCCGTTGAAGGTGCTGTCCAGATTATTGTTGCCCACGCTCAAGGTGCTGCCGGCCCCTACGGTTGCAAGCCCGGTACCCGTGAGTGCGCCCAGGCTGGCGCTGCCGCCCAGGTTGAGGGAAGTACCGCTCGCCAGGTTGACCCCAGCGCCGACACCCAGTGCACCATTGCCCACCGTGGTGAGGCTGCCCGATTGCACATCGAACAGGCCGTTGAAGGTGTTAGTGCCGGTCAGGCTCACATCGGCCGTGCCGGTTTTGACCAGGCTACCGCTGCCGGCCAGCACGCCGGCCAGGGTCAGGTTGTTGTTGAGACCGCCCACGGTCAGGCCAGCATTGAGGTTGACCGCATTGGCCAATACCAGCGGTGTACTGTTGGCCAGAGTAGCTGCACCGTTTACGTTCAAGGCGCCGGTACCCAGGGCCGCTGCCGTGCCCAGGGTCAGCGTACCGGCGTTGAGCGTGGTGCCGCCTTGGAAGGTGTTGACGCCATTGAGGGTCAGGTTGGCTGCGCCGTCTTTAGTCAGGCCAGCCGTGCCGGTGATCAGGCCACCCAGGGTCAGGTCGTTGCTATTGGCAACGGCAAGGTTGGCGTCAAGCACGAGGCCATTGCCCACTGTCAGCGCGGCCGTGTTATCCAGGGTCGCCGCGCCGCCCACGGTGAGGTTGCCCAGACCAAGGGCGGTGGCGCTGCCCAAGGTCAGCGTACCGGCGTTCAGGGTGGTGCCACCCAGGTAGGCGTTGGCGCCGCTGAGGATCAGATTGGCCGTGCCCTCCTTGGTCAGGCTGCCCGCACCGTTGATTGCGCCGCCGAGGGTCAGGTCAGCGCTGCCGCCGATGCCCAGGTTGCCAACCAGGTTGATCGCGTTGGTGGTGGTGACCGCCGTGCTGGCGTCCAAGGTGGTACCGCCTGCGGCGTTCAATACGCCCGCGCCCAGCGCCGTATTGCTGGCCAGGATCAGCCCGCCTGCGTTCAAGGCCACAGGGCCCAGGAAGGTGTTGGTGCCGCCGAGTGTCAGGCCTGCCGTGCCATTCTTGACCAGGCCACCGATGCCGCTGATGGCGCCATTGAGCGCCAATGCGTTGCTGCCACCGACCGTCAGGGTGCCGCTGAGTGCCGCATCATTGCCCAGGGTCACCGGGGCATTACTAACCAGTGTGGTGCCCGCCGCAGCGGTCAGCGTGCCAGCGCCCAGCGCGGTGTTGCTGCCGACCACCAACGTGCCGCCATTGAGCAAGGTGCCGCCGGTGTAGCTGTTGGCGCCATTGAGCACCAGCGTGCCGGTATCGAGTTTGTTCAGAACGCCCGCACCGGTGATATCGACGCCGAGGGTGGCAGTCGCCAGTGGGTCGACGCGCACGGCGAAGTTGCCGCTGCCGGTGCTCAACTGCCCTCCGGTGCCATTGACCAGGTTGTAGCCATCGGTGACGAATTGCATGCCAGTGATGGTTTGTACGCCATTCACACTGACGGTGCCCGCCGCGCCTTGGAACACCGCAAAGCCGCCGCCCCAGGTCTGGTTGGACAGGCCGTCGGCCGAGGTCCAGTTGGTGCCGCCCGCTGTCCAGGTGCCGTTGCCTCCGTCAACAGTGCCGTTGGCGATGGTGTTGCTGCCGTCCCAGAACCGAATATTCGGCGCCGCTACCACCAGGTTGACCTGGCTGCCCACGGAGGTTTGTACCAGCAGATCACCTAGGCCGAAGCCCAGCGGCACCGTGTTGACGTTCAACGCACCGGTCAAGCCGCCGGTGTAGTTGATCAAGCGATACACACCCGCGCCGAAGCCACCGGCGTCGCTCACATTAAGGTCGCCGGCCAGGTTCACGTTGCCACCGACATTCATCAGCGAGGTCAGCGACGGCGCGCCAAGAGCCACATCCAGACTGGCCCCGGCACTCATGTTCAGGCCGCCCGCCGACAAGGTCGTGCCACTGCCCAGCGCCAGGTGCCCGCCACTATTGATATTCGCCGTACCCAATAGCGAGCCACTGCCGGTAAGGGTGCCGCCGCTATTCACGTCGACCAACGCGCTGCCCAGAGAACCCTCGACATCCAGGGTGCCCGCGTTGATCGCCGTGTTACCGGTGATGCCATTGATTCCGTTGAGCGTGAGCGTGCCGGTGCCGACCTTGATCAAGCTGCCCGCGCCACTGAGGTCACCGTCAAAGGTACTGCTGGTGCTGACGCCACCCACCGTGAGGTTCAAACCGCCGCCGACTGCCACGCCACCCGCACCGCTGAGACCGGCCAGACTGGAATCGACGCCCAGGTTCAGCGCAGCGCCAGCGCTGACATCAACGCCAGAGGTGCTGCCCAATGCACCGGTGCTGCCGGTGGTGACGCTGCCGGAGACAATATTCAATGGCCCGGTAAAGGTGTTGTTGCCGCTCAAGGTCAGGTCAGCCAAACCGTTTTTGATCAGTGCACTGGCGCCGCTGATCACGCCGCTGAGGTTGAGGTCATTGTTACCCGCGAGCGTCAGGTCGCCATTCAAGGCAATCCCGTTGCCCAGGGTGAAGGTCGCGCTGGTATCCAGAGTTGCCGCACCGCCGACCGTCAAGGGACCCGCGCCCAAGGCGCCTGCCGTGCCCAAGGTCAGCGTGCCGGCGTTGAGGCTGGTGCCACCACTGAAGGTGTTGGTGCCGTTGAGGGTCAGGTTGGCCAGGCCATCCTTGATCAGCGCACCCGCGCCGCTGACTACACCGCCCAGGGTCAGCGCATTGGCGCCGCCGACGGTCAGCCCGGCGTTGAGGACAATGTTATTGCCCAGCGCCACCGCCGAGGTGCTGTTAAGGGTGGCGGCGCCGCCGACGGTCAAGTTGCCCAGGCCAAGCGCCGTGTTGCTGCCGACGGTCAGGCTGCCCGAATTCAGGGTAGTGCCACCCAGGAAGTTATTGCTGCCGCTGAGTGTCAGGCCGGCCGTGCCGTCTTTGGTCAGGCTGCCTGCACCGTTGACCGTGCCGCCCAGGGTCAGGTTGGCGCTGCCGCCGATTCCAAGGTTACCGGCCAGGTTGATCGCGTTAGTCAGCGTGGCAGTGGTGCTGGCGTCCAGGGTCGTGCCTGCGGCTGCATTCAACGTACCCGCACCCAAGGCATCGGTAGCGCCAATCACCAGCTTGCCGCTGTTGAGTGCCGTGTTGCCCAGGTAAGTGTTCGCTTGATTGAGGATCAGATCCGCCGGGCCGTTCTTGATCAACCCGCCAAGGCCCGCCACCACGCCGCCAAGGGTCAGCGCGTTGCTGCCGCCAAGGGTCAGGTTACCGCCCAGGTTGAGGTTATTGCCCAGGCTCACTGCTGCACTGGCATCCAACGTGGTACCCGCCGAGGCGTTCAACACACTGGCGCCGAGCGCAGTATTGGAGCCAACCACCAGCGAACCGGCGTTGAGGGCCGTGGCGCCGGTGTAAGTATTGTTGCCCGTAAGCGCCAGGCTCGATACGCCCTCCTTGATCAACCCGGAACCACCGCTGACAACCCCGCCAAGGGTCAGCGGGTTCACGCCGTCGACGGTCAGATTGGCGTTCAAGGTAATCGCATTGCTGGTTGTCAGCGCAGCATTGCTCTGCAAAGTACCCGCACCCGCCACGGTCAAGGCACCGGTACCTAGCGCTGCGGCATTGCCCAATGTAAGCGTGCCGGCGTTCAAGGTGGTACCACCCTGGAAGGTGTTGGCGCCGCTGAGGATCAATTCGCCCGTACCGACTTTGGTCAAGCCAGTGCTGCCCGAGATCAGGCCGTTCAAGGTCAGCCCGGTAGCAGCCCCCTGCACCGTCAGGCCACCGGTTCCGAGGGTCATCAGGTTAGCCAGTGTCAGGTTGTTAGTGGTGGCTTCGATAGCGCCGCCGTTGGACGTGAGCACACCGCTGCCGAATGTCGCGTTGTTATTGAATTGCGCCACGCCGCCATTGAGCGTGGTGCTACCGCTGACCAGCGGCCCTAGCAAGGTCCAGGTACCGCTGTTGATGGCCAGGTTGTTGAAGTTGACATAGTTGGCGCTTGAGGCCGTGCCGGTACCCGTACTGCCACCACCGACACCCGTCGTGTTTTCAAGGATCAGTGAGTTGCTGCCGCCTGCCCCGCCGTCCACCTGGCCGGTGGGCGCAAAGGTGAGGTTCACTCCGATCAGTCCGCCCAGGCTTACGCCAATGCCGCCGCCGTTGGTCACTTGCGACCCCGTGACTGCCGTAAAGGTGTTGGTACTGGCGGTCCCCATCGACACGCCGCCAGAGATGGTGCCGGTGTTGCGGAAGGTGTTCCCTGTAGTGGAGCTCTCGAACGCCACGCGCCCGGTCAGGGTGCCATTATTCGTCATATTGACCTGGCCGCCACCCTGGACCGCCACCACCGGGGTATCGGAGGCGAACAGCGTCAGGCCGAGCAAAGAGGAAGAACCAATGACACCGTTGTTAACGATCGTGGTGGTGCCGCCTGCGCCGTTAGTGGCGTTCAGGGCCATGCCGTCCAGCGAGGCCAGGTTCAGCCCCAGCAACGCGCCAGTCCCGCGCATGATGCCGGTGGCGCTGTTGGTGATATTCAACACGCTGGCTGCCGTGTTGCCGATCACCACACCACCGCTCAGCACCGAAACCAATCCGAGGAGTGCCGGGTCAATGGTGCCGGCGTTGTTCAACGTCGTGTTGTTGCCGGTCAGGGTCAGTGCTTTACCGCCCAACGTCGCATTGAGCTGCGCCCCCGCGTTGACGTTGACCGTCAGGCTGTTGACTGCACTGCTGAAGGTATTGAGTAACAGCGGCAATGACGGCACACCCGTACAGGTCACCGTCGCTCCAGCGGTGGGACTCGCCGGGCTACAGGCGGCGAACACATCCGGGCTCGCCAGCCCCATCACCAACCCGGCCACTCCCAGGCGGATCGCAAGAGAAAGCGCAGAAATACGAGGTAAAGCGGCAGTCGCAAGTCTTCTATCCACGTTCTACTCCTTGTGGTCCAAGCCTTTCATCCGTGACTGCGTGTAAGCCTTGTTTCAACGATCCACACGCATCGAATTCGAAACACCTGACCGTGGTGACTACTGATCCAGTTTTTCGAAACGTTAGTAGACCTGCGCGAAAGCCATTGAATTAAATGGTATTAATACTTTCGTAAGACCGGCGTAAGAATGGGATGAGAGCCAACACCCATTGACTGTCGCGACAAAAATACAAGTTTCCAAATGTGAAAAAGCGCTCTAATAGCGCCCTATCCTCCCCCACCGTAGGCGCGAGCTTGCTCGCGAAAATCCTCAACGATGACGCGACAAACCAGACACAGCGCGGTGCCCTTGCGTTTTTCGCGAGCACGCTCGCTCCTACCGTTGATCGATGCAAATGCTGGAGTTCGTGATGCCCCATGAAGGCAACCTGTTACAAGCAGCCGTGGTGTTCCTGTTCGCCGCCGTGCTGACCGTGCCCCTGGCCAAGCGCCTGCAATTGGGTGCGGTGCTGGGCTATCTGTTCGCCGGTGTGATCATCGGCCCGTCGGTACTTGGCCTGATCGGCAACCCGCAAAGCGTGGCGCAGTTTTCTGAACTGGGCGTGGTGCTGTTGCTGTTCATCATCGGCCTGGAGCTGTCACCCAAACGCTTATGGGTGATGCGCAAGGCAGTGTTCGGCGTCGGCCTGGCCCAGGTCCTGCTCACCGGCGTGGTGATGGGTGCGGTCGCGCTGTGGCTGTTTGGCCAGTCGTGGAACAGCGCCATCGTGCTGGGCCTGGGCCTGGCGTTGTCCTCCACGGCGTTTGGCCTGCAAAGCCTGGCCGAACGCAAGGAGCTCAACCAACCCCACGGGCGCCTGGCCTTTGCCATCCTGCTGTTCCAGGACATTGCCGCCATCCCGCTGATCGCCATGGTGCCGTTGCTGGCCGGCAGCGATCACCCGACCACCGAGGCTCAGGGCGTGCAACACGTGTTGCAGATCCTGGGCAGCATCGCCGTGGTGATCATCGGCGGGCGCTACCTGTTGCGCCCGGTGTTTCGCATCGTGGCCAAGACCGGCCTGCGCGAAGTGTCCACCGCCACCGCGCTGTTGGTGGTGATCGGCACCGCCTGGCTGATGGAATTGGTGGGCGTGTCCATGGCCCTGGGCGCGTTCCTCGCCGGCCTGCTGCTGGCAGACTCGGAATACCGCCACGAACTGGAATCCCAGATCGAGCCGTTCAAAGGCTTGCTGCTGGGCCTGTTTTTCATCAGCGTGGGCATGGGCGCCAACCTCAGTTTGCTGCTCAGCACGCCGCTGGTGGTGATCGGCCTGACCCTGCTGCTGATCGGCTTGAAGCTGCCACTGCTGTACGCCGTTGGGCGGATGGTGGGCGACCTCAATCGCGAAAGCGCTTTACGCCTGGGCGTGGTGCTGGCGGCGGGGGGTGAATTTGCCTTCGTGGTGTTCAAGATCGGCCGCGACCAGGGCCTGTTCGAACCGCAGCTGTACGACGTGCTGGTGCTGACTATCACCCTGTCCATGGCCGTGACCCCGCTGCTGTTGCTGGTGTGCCCGAAGCTGTTCAAGCCCAAGGTCAAGCCGGTGGAAGTACCCGAGGAATACCGCGCCATCGAAAGCGATGCGCCCCGCGTGGTCATCGCCGGCATGGGCCGGATGGGCCAGATCGTGGCGCGTATCCTGCGCGCCCAGAACATCTCGTTCATCGCCCTCGATACCTCGGTGGAAACCATCGAGCTGACCCGCAGCTTTGGCGGCATGCCGGTGTTCTACGGCGACCCCCAACGCCCGGAAATCCTCCACGCGGCCAAAGTCGATCAGGCGGAATTCTTCGTCATCGCCATGGACGACCCGGAGATCAACATCAAGACCGCCGAGTTGGTGCGCAACCTCTACCCGCACATGAAGATCATCGCCCGTGCGCGCAACCGCCAGCACGTACACCGCTTGGTGGACCTGGACGCTTCACCGGTGCGCGAAACCTTCTACTCCAGCCTGGAAATGAGCCGCCGTACCCTGGTGGGCCTTGGTTTGAGCCAGGCCCAGGCCGATGCGCGCATCAACCGCTTCAAGACCCACGACCAACAGGTACTCGCCGCCCAACACGCGGTGTACGACGACGCGGCCAAGGTCATGCAAACCGCCCAGGAAGCCCGTGCGGAACTGGCGCGCTTGTTTGAAATGGACAGGCTTGAGGAAGAGTCTTCCGACAAAGTGTGACGGGACCGATGAACGAGATTGCGAATTTTCTGACAGAATACGCCGCAATTTCGTTCATCCCCGGAGTGCTTCATGGCCACGTTCACCAAGACCGCAATGCTGCTGGCCCTCGCGCTCACCGCCGGCAGCGTGTTCGCTGCTGCCAAGCCCACCACCCAGACCATCTCCACCTTGGGTGGCAAGTTCACCTTCAAACTGCCCAAGGCCTACAGCGCCGACACCCTGCCCTCCGGCACAGCGCAAGACGGCACCGCCGACACCCAAGGCACCCTGTACGCCAACTCAACGACGAAAAGTGTGGTGATCGTCGCCGAAACCGTGCGCAACGATGGGGCAACGATCCAGGATAACGACCCGCAGTTCCTCGACGGCGCCGTGGCCGATTTCGTCAAGGACCAGAGCGCTGCCCTGCCCGACTTCAAGAAACTGGGCGAGAAGAAACTCACCTACAAGGGCCTGGGCCTGCGCCAAGTGGACAGCAGCGCCACCCAAGGTGGTGGCAAGACCTTGAACTCCACATTCCTGGGGGGGTCGGGCAACCATTTGCTGGTGATCCAGGCGATTTCCCGGGCGGATGATGTGAAGGGGCATGCACAGTTGGTGAAGCAGATTACAGGCGGCAAGTAACCCCCCTCTTCCCGCCAATACAAAACCCACGTGGGAGCGGGCTTGCCCGCGATGGCCATAGGTCTCTACACAACTGTGCAGTTCGCCGCAGCCACCAGTAACC
>NZ_LYSO01000047.1:0-43618 GCF_001728935.1 Pseudomonas sp. AP42 | reverse complement strand
CTGTCGAGAACCGCGTAACCCATTGTTTACCAAGGAGTTTTCCGTTTCGACTGCGCCGGAAGTGGGGCGAATTATAGGCTTCCAGAATCTGCCGTCAACCTTCTTTTTCACATTTCTGTCATATAAGTCAAAAATGCCCCAATAACGCAAAGGCCGGCCCCAAGGGGCCGGCCTTCTACCTACCGAGCCTTACAGGCTAGGGAAGGCGAATTGCGACGCTTCATGGCTGGCCCGTTGCGGCCAACGCTGGGTGATTGCCTTGCGACGGGTATAGAAACGCACCCCGTCCGGCCCATAGGCATGCAAGTCGCCAAACAGCGAACGTTTCCAGCCGCCAAAACTGTGATACGCAACCGGCACTGGCAGCGGCACGTTAACGCCCACCATGCCGACTTCAATCTCATCACAGAACAGGCGCGCCGCTTCACCGTCACGGGTGAAGATGCAAGTACCGTTGCCGTATTCATGATCGTTGATCAACTGCATCGCCGCCTCCAGGCTGTCCACCCGTACTACGCACAGTACCGGCCCAAAGATCTCTTCTTTATAGATACGCATCTCAGGCGTGACGCGGTCGAACAGGCTGCCACCGAGGAAGAATCCTTGCTCATGCCCGGCAACACTCAAGCCACGGCCATCAACAACCAGCTCTGCACCCGCTGACACACCGTCTTCTATATAGCCACTGACTTTATCCCGCGCCTGCCCCGTCACCAACGGGCCCATATCCAGGCCGCAAGACGTGCCCGCACCAATCTTCAACGCCTTGACCTGCGGCACCAGCTTGGCGATCAACGCATCCGCCACCTGATCGCCCACGCACACAGCCACCGAGATCGCCATGCAACGCTCACCGCAAGAACCATAAGCCGCGCCCATCAGGGCACTTACCGCGTTATCCAGGTCGGCATCCGGCATCAGCACCGCGTGGTTCTTCGCCCCACCCAGCGCCTGCACACGCTTGCCACGTTTGGTCGCTTCGGAATAGATGTACTCGGCAATCGGCGTCGAGCCTACAAAGCTCAAGGCTTTGACTTCCGGCGCTTCGATCAGTGCATCCACCGCGCCCTTGTCGCCATGCACCACACTGAGCACGCCTTTAGGCAGCCCGGCTTCCTGCAACAGCTGCGCGATCAACAGCGTCGAACTCGGGTCGCGCTCTGAAGGTTTAAGGATGAAACAGTTACCGCAGACAATCGCCAGCGGGTACATCCACAACGGCACCATCGCCGGGAAGTTGAACGGGGTGATACCCGCCACCACGCCCAACGGCTGGAAGTCCGACCATGCGTCAATGTTCGGCCCTACGTTGCGGCTGTATTCACCCTTGAGAATCTCCGGCGCCGAGCACGCGTATTCCACGTTCTCGATTCCACGCTTGAGCTCACCCGCTGCGTCTTCCAGGGTCTTGCCATGTTCTTCGCTGATCAACTGCGAGATGCGTGCTTCGTTCTGCTCCAGCAGTTGCTTGAAACGGAACATCACCTGGGCACGCTTGGCTGGCGGCGTATTGCGCCAGGCCGGAAACGCAGCCTTGGCCGAATCAATCGCCTGTTGAATGGTTTCACGACTGGCCAACGGCACCTGGTGAATCACCTGGCCGGTAGACGGGTTATAGACGTCGGCACTACGACCGCTGTCGTTGACCAGTTCACCGTTGATCAAATGCTGGATAAGGCTCATGCAGGGCTCCTGAAAAATTGTTCTATATAGAAGGAGAAATCAGTCGATCTTGTTCAGCACTTCGCCGACCGCGTCAAACAGACGGTCCAGGTCCTGCGGCTTGCTGTTGAAGGTTGGCCCGAACTGCAGGGTATCGCCGCCAAAACGCACATAGAAACCGGCTTTCCACAACGCCATGCCGGCCTCGAATGGGCGCACGATGGCATCCCCATCACGCGGGGCAATCTGGATCGCACCGGCCAGGCCGTAGTTGCGAATGTCGATCACATTCTTGCTGCCTTTCAAACCGTGCAGCGCATTCTCAAAATGCGGCGCGACTTCGGCTACGCTCTGCACCAGGTTTTCTTTCTGCAACAGGTCCAATGCCGCCAGGCCCGCCGCGCAAGCCACCGGGTGCGCCGAGTAGGTGTAGCCGTGGGGGAATTCCACGGCGTATTCCGGCGTCGCCTGGTTCATGAAGGTCTGGTAGATCTCGCTGCTGGCAATCACCGCGCCCATCGGGATAGCGCCGTTGGTGACTTGCTTGGCGATGCACATCAGGTCCGGGGTCACGCCGAAGCTGTCAGCACCGAACATCGAGCCGGTGCGGCCAAAGCCTGTGATCACTTCGTCGAACACCAACAGGATATTGTGCTGGTCGCAAATTTCGCGCAGACGCTTGAGATAACCCTGCGGTGGCACCAATACGCCAGCGGAACCGGCCATCGGCTCGACAAACACGGCGGCAATGTTCGACGCGTCATGCAGCTCGATCAGCTTGAGCAACTCATCGGCCAAGGCAATACCGCCCTGCTCCGGCATGCCCCGAGAGAAAGCATTGCTGGCCAGCAAGGTGTGAGGCAGGTGGTCAACATCCATCATCGCCTGGCCAAACAGCTTACGGTTACCGTTCACACCGCCCAGGCTGGTACCGGCGATGTTCACGCCGTGGTAACCCCGGGCGCGACCAATCATCTTGGTCTTGGTGGCCTGGCCTTTCAGGCGCCAGTAGGCCCGCACCATCTTCACCGCTGTATCGGCGCATTCAGAGCCCGAGTCGGTAAAGAACACATGATTGAGGTTGCCTGGGGTCAGGTCGGTGATCTTTTCCGCCAACTGGAAGGACAACGGATGACCGTACTGAAAGCCTGGAGAGTAGTCCAAGGTGCCCAATTGCTTGGCGACTGCTTCCTGGATTTCCTTGCGCGTATGCCCGGCGCCACAGGTCCACAGGCCCGACAACGAATCATAGACCTTGCGCCCCTTGTCATCGGTCAACCAGCTACCTTCAGCGGCCACGATCAGGCGAGGATCACGCTGGAAGTTGCGGTTGGCGGTGTAAGGCATCCAGTGCGCATCCAGCTTCAATTGGCTGGCCAGGGACGATGGGGCGTTTTCGGGCATGTTCATCAGCAAAACCTCGCAGGGCAAAAGGCAGCGTCGGGATTGAAAAAGCGTTGTTGCAGCTAAATTGCCACGGGGATAAAGTCGGTGAAATCCAACTCTTCTAACCTTCAGTCAGGACTTCACTAAACTATGAGCAGCCGTCGTCCCGACCCTTTGGCGCAAGTCAGTGACTTCGATATTCGCCTGCTGCGCATCTTTCGCAGCGTGGTGGAGTGCGGCGGCTTCTCGGCAGCGGAAGCTGTCCTTGGCATCGGGCGCTCGGCCATCAGCCAGCAGATGAGCGACCTTGAGCAACGGCTCGGGCTAAGGCTGTGCCAACGCGGCCGCGCCGGGTTCTCTCTGACAGAAGAAGGCCGCGAGGTCTATCAGTCTGCCCTGCAACTGCTGAGTGCCCTGGAAAGTTTTCGTACCGAGGTCAACGGCCTGCACCAACATTTGCGCGGCGAGTTGATCATTGGCCTCACCGACAACCTCGTGACCCTGCCCCATATGCGCATCACTCACGCACTGGCGCAGTTGAAGGAACGCGGCCCGGACGTGCAGATCCAGATCCGCATGATCGCCCCCAATGAAGTGGAGCAAGGCGTACTCGACGGTCGCCTGCACGTCGGTGTGGTGCCCCAGGCCAGCGCATTGTCGGGCCTGGAATATCAGCCGCTGTACAGCGAACGCTCCTTGCTCTATTGCGCGGTCGGCCACCCGCTGTTTTACGCCGATAACAAGCAACTTGACGACGAACGCATCGACAGCCAGGACGCCATCGCCCCCACCTTCCGCTTGCCCGCGGAGATCCAGGCCCATTACCAGGCGCTCAACTGCACCGCCAGCGCCTCAGACCGTGAAGGCATGGCGTTCCTGATTCTCACCGGGCGCTATATCGGCTACTTGCCCGATCATTACGCCAGCCTGTGGGTACAACAAGGCCGACTGCGTGCGCTGAAACCGGCTACACGTTTTTACGATTTGAGCCTGGCATCGGTCACGCGCAAGGGCCGTCGCCCTCATTTGGTGCTGGAAAGTTTCCTCGAAAGCCTGGCCGCCACCCGCTAAATCGGGCGCCACACAAAAAGCTGAGCACCTGGACAGCTTTTTGCAAGGGCTCAAGGACCTTGAACCGTCCGCCTTGAGTTAACCCGCCATGCCTCCAGAATCCTCCAGCCCCAGCGACCTGATCTACGGCCTCAATGACCGCCCGAAACCACTGCCTGCTCTACTCGCGGCCTTGCAACATGTACTGGCGGCATTCGTCGGCATCATCACGCCGCCGCTGATCATTGGCTCCACCCTCGGCCTCACCGCTCACTTGCCCTACCTGATCAGCATGGCGTTGATGGTTTCCGGCGTAGGCACCTTCATCCAGGCACGCAGGCCGTTTGGCATCGGTGCCGGCATGATCTGCCTGCAAGGCACCAGCTTTGCGTTTCTCGGCGCGGTGTTGTCAGCAGGCTTTCTGGTGAAGCAACGCGGTGGCAGCCCGGAAGACATTCTGGCGATGATTTTCGGCGTGTGCTTCTTCGGTGCGGCGGTGCAGATTGTATTGAGCCGCTTTATCGGCCAACTGCGCCGCGTGATCACACCACTGGTGACCGGCATTGTGATTACGCTGATCGGCATCAGCCTGATCAAAGTGGGCATCACCGACCTGGGCGGCGGCTTCAATGCACCGGACTTCGGCGCCCCCGCCAACCTGGCGCTGGGCCTGTTCGTGGTTTTGACGATCATCCTGCTCAACCGCTCGAATACGCCCTGGGTACGTTTGTCGGCCATCATCATCGGCCTGGCCCTGGGCAGCCTGGCGGCGTGGTTCAGCGGCAAACTTGTTCCCCAGGCTTTGCCTGACCTGCCACTGGTCAGCCTGCCTACGCCATTCCGCTTTGGTTTCAACTTCGACTGGAGCGCCTTCCTGCCGATTGCGCTGATTTATCTGATCAGCAGCATCGAAACTGTCGGCGACCTCACCGCCAATTGCATGATTGCCCGCCAGCCCATCAGCGGCCCTTCTTATATAAGCCGGCTCAAGGGCGGTGTCCTCGGCGATGGGGTGAGCTGCATGATCGCCGCCACCTTCAGCGCCTTCCCCAACACCACGTTTGCCCAGAACAATGGCGTGATCCAACTCACCGGCGTGGCCAGCCGTTACGTCGGTTTATACATCGGCGTGTTGCTGTTCTGTCTGGGCCTGTTTCCGCTGATCGGCGCTGTGCTGCAGCAAATCCCCAAGCCGGTATTGGGCGGTGCCACCCTGGTGATGTTCGGCAGCGTGGCCGCGGCTGGCGTGCGCATCCTCGCCCAGGCGCCGCTGGACCGACGCAGCATGCTGATCATCGCCACCTCGTTCGGCGTTGGCCTGGGTATCGCCGCGCAACCCAACCTGCTGCACCTGATGCCGACTCTGGTGCAGAACCTGTTCGACTCCGCCATCACCAGCGGCGGCATCACCGCCATTGTGTTGTGCCTGTTACTGCCGGAGGCCAAGGCAAGTACCGCCGCCGCAAACCACAGCCCGGAACGCGACAGCCTGGAACCGCTTTGACGGTTTTATTGCATCAGGACTTGTCTGAGGCTTGAGGGTGGGTTATCTGTGCACACGTCGTCTCTCTCGATCAGCACGGAAACCTCCATGAGCCTCGAAGTTCCTGCCCACAGCAACCACGCCGGTAAACCCGCCAGCCGCATTCGGCAAAAGAACGAACAAGCGATTCTCCAGGCTGCTGAAGATGAATTCGCGCGTCATGGCTACAAAGGCACCAGCATGAACACCATCGCTGCCAGTGCCGGGCTGCCCAAGGCCAACTTGCACTACTACTTCACCAACAAGCTGGGCCTGTACGTCGCGGTGCTGAGCAATATCCTCGAACTGTGGGACAGCACCTTCAACGCGCTGACCGCCGAAGATGACCCGGCCGTGGCGCTCGCTCGTTACATCCGCACCAAGATGGAGTTCTCGCGCCGCCAACCCCAAGCCTCGCGGATCTTCGCCATGGAGATCATCAGCGGCGGCCAATGCCTCACTGAATATTTCGGCCAGGACTATCGGGCCTGGTTCAGTGGCCGTGCCGCGGTGTTCCAGGCTTGGATCGACGCCGGCAAAATGGACCCCGTCGACCCCGTGCACCTGATTTTCCTGCTGTGGGGCAGCACCCAGCACTACGCTGACTTCGCCACCCAGATCTGCCGTGTTACCGGGCGCACCAAGCTGACCAAGCAGGACATGGAAGATGCTGGCACCAACCTGATCCATATCATTCTCAAAGGCTGCGGCATCAAGCCAGCCCTATAAACGAAGCGATCTATGTCTTTCACGCTCACCGGCTTTTGCGAGTTTCGTGAAGAAATACGCAAGAGCCGCTTTATCACCTTGGCGGCGCCGATTACCAGCCCGCAGGACGCCCAGGCGTTTTTCGAGCAGCACAGCGACCTCAACGCCACGCACAACTGCTGGGCCTGGAAGCTGGGCGATCAATACCGCAGCAGCGATGACGGCGAACCCGGTGGTACCGCCGGGCGCCCGATTCTTGCAGCCATCGAGGCCCAGGGCTTTGATCAGGTGGCCGTCTTGGTAATCCGCTGGTACGGCGGCATTCAACTGGGCACGGGTGGGTTGGCCCGCGCCTATGGCGGCGGGGCCAATAAATGCCTGCAGAATGCCGAACGCATCGAGCTGATCAGCCGCGTCCCCCTGAGCTGCGCCTGTGGCTTCTCCGAACTGAACCTGGTGAAGCTGCGTGTCGCTGAGCTCGGCGGGCTTGTGGTGGAAGAAACCTTCACCGCCAACGGCGTGGAGCTGCAGCTCGCCCTGGGGGAGGCACACATCGACACCCTGCAAACCCAGCTCGCCGACCTGAGCCGTGGGCGCATCCTGCTCGAACGCTGAAACTGCTACTGTTATGCGCTGAACTCCCTGAACCGCGATTTCAAAGGAAGCCTTTCATGTCTACGCCAAAAACCGCACTGATCATCGGCGCCTCGCGCGGGCTGGGCCTTGGCCTGGTCAAGCAACTGCTCCAGGACGGCTGGGACGTGACCGCCACCGTGCGCGATCCGAACAAGGCCGATGCCCTGAAAGCCGTGGGGCCGGTGCAGATCGAGAAGTTGGATATGGACGATCAGCAAGCCGTGATCGCCCTGGCCCAACGCCTGAAAGATCGCACCTTCGACCTGCTGTTCGTCAACGCCGGCGTCAAGGGCCCGGCCAACCAGGAGCCCGGCCACGCGACCCTGGCGGAAGTCGGCCAGTTGTTCTTCACCAACGCCGTGGCGCCGATCAACCTGGCCCAGCGTTTTGTCGGGCAGATCCGCAAAGACACCGGCGTGCTGGCCTTCATGAGTTCGGTACTGGGCAGCGTGACCATTCCCGACGGCTCGGACCTGGCGCTGTACAAGGCCAGCAAGGCCGCCCTCAACTCGATGACCAACAGCTTTATCACACAACTGGGCGAGCCCAAACCGACGGTGCTATCGCTGCATCCCGGTTGGGTGAAGACCGACATGGGCGGCGAAAACGCCCACATCGACGTCGAGACCAGCGTGCGCGGCCTGGTGGACCAGGTAAATGCCTACACCGGCAAAGGCGGCCATCACTTCGTCGACTACAAAGGCGACACCATCGCCTGGTAACCCCCAAACTGTAGGAGCGAGCTTGCTCGCGAAAAATGCCCAGGCACCGCGTCAAACCAGACTGCCCGCGTCATCCCTGACGATTTTTCGCGAGCAAGCTCGCTCCCACAGAGGTAGACTGCCCACCTCGCCCTCCCCGGCGACCCTGGATCAGCAGACAGGGCAACACTGAGCTGGCAAACCTGAACCCATCATTCAGAGGAGCCGGCCAATGCCTGCGACCCGTATCTGGTTAAAAAACCCCCTCGCGATTTTCACTGCCAATGGCCTCGATGCCCGTGGCGGCCTGGTGCTGCAAGACGGTGTCATCACCGAAGTGCTGGCCCAAGGGCAAGCGCCTGCACAACCCTGCGCCCAGGTGTTCGATGCCCGCGAGCACGTAGTGCTGCCTGGGCTGATCAACACCCACCACCACTTCTATCAAACCCTCACCCGCGCCTGGGGCCCGGTGGTCAACCAACCGCTGTTTCCCTGGCTGAAAACCCTGTACCCGGTATGGGCGCGGCTCACCCCGGAAAAACTCGCGCTGGCCAGCAAAGTCGCCCTGGCCGAGTTGCTGCTCTCGGGCTGCACCACGGCGGCCGATCACCATTACCTGTTCCCCGATGGCTTGGAAAACGCCATTGATGTGCAGGTCGAGACCGTGCGCGAACTGGGCATGCGCGCCATGCTCACCCGCGGCTCCATGAGCCTGGGCGAAGCCGATGGCGGCCTGCCGCCGCAGCAAACCGTGCAGCAAGGCCAGGTGATCCTCGACGACAGCCAGCGCCTGATCCGCGAATATCACCAGCGCGGTGACGGCGCGCAGATCCAGATCGCCCTGGCGCCGTGCTCGCCGTTTTCCGTCACCCCCGAAATCATGCAAGCCAGTGCCGAGCTGGCCAACCAGTTGGACGTGCGCCTGCACACCCACTTGGCGGAAACCCTCGATGAGGAAGATTTCTGCCTGCAACGCTTCGGGCTGCGTACCGTGGATTACCTCGACAGCGTCGGCTGGCTCGGCCCACGCACCTGGCTGGCCCATGGCATTCACTTCAACCCGGACGAAATCGAGCGCCTGGGCGCCGCCGGCACCGGCATCTGCCATTGCCCAAGCTCGAATATGCGCCTGGCCTCCGGCATCTGCCCTACCCTGGACCTGCTTGCCGCCGGCGCCCCCATCGGCTTGGGTGTGGACGGCTCGGCCTCCAACGACGCCTCGAACATGATCCTTGAAGCGCGCCAGGCCCTGTACATCCAGCGCCTGCGTTATGGCGCGGAAAAGATCACCCCCGAAGGCGTATTGGGCTGGGCCACCAAGGGCTCGGCGCAGTTGCTGGGGCGCACAGACATTGGCGAGTTGGCCGTCGGCAAGCAGGCCGACCTGGCACTGTTCAAGCTCGATGAACTGCGCTTCTCCGGCAGCCATGACCCCATTTCCGCACTGCTGCTGTGCGGCGCGGACCGGGCAGACCGGGTGATGATTGCGGGTCAATGGCGGGTGATCGATGGACAAGTCGAAGGCCTTGACCTCAAGGGCTTGATCGCCGATCACAGCCAGGCAGCGCGCCAGTTGATCGCCGGCACCTAAGCCAGGCACCCATCAAAATGTGGGAGCGGCGGTGCCGCTCCCACATTGGGTCTGCGGCGCCTTTCAAATCGGGTTACAGCCCCAACAGCGACAGCATGATAAAGGTCGCAAACAACACAAAATGCGTCATCCCTTCAATCGCATTGGTTTCACCATCGTTGAGGTTGATCGCGCTGACGATCAGCGTGATAAACACCATCACCGTTTGCACCGGCGTCATCGCCATCTGGAACGGCTGCCCGGTATAGAGCGCCATGGCTTCCATCACCGGCACCGTCAGAATCACCGTAGACAACGAAGCCCCCAGCGCGATGTTGACCACCGACTGCATGCGGTTGGCCAACGCGGCGCGCAGTGCCGTGAGGATTTCCGGCGCGGCCGAAATAGCCGCCACCACAATCGCGGTAATCACCGGTGGTGCGCCTGTGCCTTCCAGGCCCAGGTCGAGGGTCTTGGACATCACCTCGGCCAACGCGCCAATCACGATCACCCCAAACACCAGGGTCGCAATGGAAAACGTCAGGCTGACAGACGGCGCGTGCTCGTCTTCCGGCTGTTTCTTGCGGCGTTTTTCCGGGTAGCTGTAGCTGAAGAAATAACTGTGCGGCCCCACCTGCATGCGCAGGAACAAGGTGTAAAGCACCACCATCGCGCCAATGGTGAAGGCCGAGTAAATTTTCCAGTCGGCTTCGGGGATAAATTCCGGCACCACCATCGACACACCCATGGCGGTAAGAATCATCACGCTGTAGGTGCGCGCCGAGTCATCGTTGTAGGACTGTTCGCCATGCTTGATGCCGCCCATCAGCGCAGCCAGGCCGAGGATGCCGTTGATATCGAGCATCACCGCCGAGTAAATGGTGTCGCGCACCAGGGTCGGTGATGGCTCGTTGCTCAT
Organism: Pseudomonas sp. AP42; assembly: GCF_001728935.1. NCBI lineage: Bacteria > Pseudomonadati > Pseudomonadota > Gammaproteobacteria > Pseudomonadales > Pseudomonadaceae > Pseudomonas > Pseudomonas sp. AP42. The sequence continues at coordinate 33,464 of NZ_LYSO01000047.1, read as the reverse complement.
CATGATCGCCAGGATCACCACTTCCACCAATACAGCGGCGAGGGTCAGGATCATGGTGCCGTAGGGGTCGCCGACTTTTTCCGCCAACTGCTCGGCGTGATGAGCCACGCGCATCGATGCCATCACGATAAACGCGATCAGCGCGAAGCCGGCCAGCAGCGCGACCAGTTGGCCGCTGTGGAGCATCCAGTGTTCCAGCGGGTAGGCGGCGATGGCGGCAATCAGCGCCAGCAGCATGAATTTTTCTTGCTTGAGGGATGTGAGCATTCCGGGCCTTTTCGTACAGCGAATCAGTCATTGATGGGGTACAGACTGCGCCGAGCCGCTAACGTTTCGTTACACCTTAGTTCAGGTCACCCTTGCATGAGTGACAGAAATACTCTCCTGCTGGTCAGGTTTTGCCGATTATTTCAGCCATGGCCTGTAGAATGGCGCCATTGCACCTGATGAGATTTTAAAAATGTACGATTGGCTCAACGCCCTGCCCAAGGCTGAATTGCACCTGCACCTGGAAGGCTCGCTGGAGCCTGAGCTGCTGTTCGCCCTGGCCGAGCGCAACAAGATTGCGCTGCCGTGGAACGACGTCGAAACCCTGCGCAAGGCCTACGCCTTCAACAACCTGCAAGAGTTTCTCGACCTGTATTACAAGGGCGCCGATGTGCTGCGCACGTCCCAGGACTTCTACGACCTGACCTGGGCCTACCTGCTGCGCTGCAAAGCCCAGAACGTGATCCACACCGAACCCTTCTTCGATCCGCAAACCCACACCGACCGTGGCGTGCCGTTCGAAGTGGTGCTCAACGGCATCGCCGCTGCACTCAAAGACGGCGAGCAGCAACTGGGCATCACCAGCGGTTTGATCCTCAGCTTCCTGCGCCACCTGAGCGAAGACGAAGCGCAGAAAACCCTCGACCAAGCGCTGCCGTTCCGTGACGCGTTCGTGGCCGTAGGCCTGGACAGTTCGGAAATGGGCCACCCACCGAGCAAGTTCCAGCGCGTGTTCGACCGTGCCCGTCACGAAGGCTTTTTGACCGTGGCCCACGCCGGTGAGGAAGGCCCGCCCGAGTACATCTGGGAAGCCATCGACCTGCTGAAAATCCAGCGCATCGACCATGGCGTGCGCGCCATCGAAGACGAGCGCTTGATGCAGCGCATCATCGACGAGCAGATTCCGTTGACCGTGTGCCCGCTGTCCAACACCAAGCTCTGCGTGTTCGACGACATGGCCCAGCACAACATCCTCGACATGCTCGAACGTGGCGTGAAGGTCACCGTGAACTCGGATGACCCGGCGTACTTCGGCGGCTATGTCACCGAGAACTTCCATGCGCTGTACACCAGCCTGGGCATGACCCAGGACCAGGCCAAACGCCTGGCGCAGAACAGCCTGGATGCGCGGCTCGTGAAGCCGTAACTGAATAGACCTGGACTCAACCTGTGGGAGCTGGCTTGCCTGCGATAGCGGTGCATCAGCCAGCCTCTTACTGCCAGACCTACCGCTATCGCGGGCAAGCCCGGCTCCCACATGGAGCCCATCAGCTTCAAGCCTGGGTGAGTTCTTCCAGGGTCTTGCCCTTGGTCTCCATCCCAAACACCCACACCACCAGTGCCGCCACCGCAAAGCACAGCGCGCCCAAGGCAAATACCCCGCCCTGCCCGGTTATCGGGAACACCAGCCCGGTCACCAACGGCCCGAGCAACGAGCCAACCCGCCCAATCGCCGACGCAAACCCCGAGCCGGTCGCACGTGCCGAGGTGGGATACAACTCCGGCGTGTAGGTGTACAGCACCGCCCACATGCCAAACAGGAAGAACTGCATCAACAACCCCGAGGTGATCAGCAGGCCCACGTTGCCGCCAAACACTGCGCTCTGCCCATACAGAAACGCCATCACCCCGCCGCCCAATAAGGTCACCACGCACACGGGCTTGCGCCCCCAGCGCTCGACCAACCACGCGGCCATCAAAAAGCCTGGGATCCCGCCCAGGGAAATGATCACCGTGTAATACACCGACTGGGTCACGGCGAAACCCGATTGCTGCAACAACGCACTCAACCACGACGTCAGCCCGTAGAACCCGAGCAGGGCGAAGAACCACACACTCCAGATCATCATCGTGCGTTGGCGGTATTGCGCCGACCATAGTTGCTGGAACGCGGAGAAAAACGTCCCCGGCGCACTCTCGATGCGTGGCAAGGCGATCGGCTCCGGCAAGTCGGCGCGGCCCAGGGAATCGCGCACCTTCTGCTCGATGCCCAGCAAAACCTTGTCCGCCGCCTCATGGCGCCCAGCCTGTTCCAGCCAACGCGGCGACTCCGGGATAAAGAAACGGATAGCCAACACAAACACCGCCGGTATCGCCAGCACCAGGAAGATGTCGCGCCAGCCAATTACCGGCAACAAGAAGTAAGACAACACGCCCGCGGCCACAAAACCCAACGGCCAGAAGCCATCCATCAAGGCGATGTAACGCCCGCGTCGCTTGGCCGGAATCAGCTCCGACAGCATCGACTGGGCAATGGGAAACTCCATGCCCATGCCAATGCCCAGCAAGATCCGGAACAACGTCAGCGTCTCCACCGTCTGCGCCGTGGAACACAGGTAGCTCGCCAGGCCCCAGAGTACGATGCTCCACTGGAACACCGGCTTGCGCCCGAAGCGATCAGCAAGCATCCCGGACAGCGAAGCGCCCACCACCATGCCGAAAAAACTCGAACTGGCCAGCAACCCGGCCTGGGCCGTGCTCAGGCCAAACTCGGTTTTGATCGAGCCCAACAGGAAGGTCATCATCGCCAGGTCCATGGAGTCGAAAAAAAACGCCAGGGCGATGATGATGAAAATGATTCGGTGGTAACCGCTGATGGGCAACCGTTCCAGGCGTTCCGCCGCGCTATAACCCTGCCTACCCATGCCGCACCCCTCGTATGAAAAATCCCCTTGGCGAGTGTGCGGCATCGTTTGCGCCGGCTATTGCTGGATGCGACCTGACAACACCTGAGAACGACGCCAACGCCTGTAGGAGCGAGCTCGCTCGCGAAGATCGTAAACGTTAACGCCTAGCCTCTGGATAAAACGCGGCGCACTCACGTTTTTCGCGAGCAAGCTCGCTCCTACAGTTTGGCGATGCGGGCTATGTGCTCAAGCCCCACATCAGTAACAGACAAAGCCCGAGATTCGTTGATCACGCTGATCCAGTTCGCCTGCAGAAACAGCTGCATCAAGCCCGCCCCCAACGCACCGCCCAGGTGGGGTTGTTGCTGGCTCCAGTCGAAGCAGTCGCAGGCCAGCGGCGAAGCCAGTGCCTGGGTGAAAATGCCCAGTTCCGCCAACGCCTGCACACCCTTGGGCGTCACTTCGGTACGCGGTTCATGGCGCTCGATCCATCCGGCCTCCAGCATCCGTTGATACAGCTGCGCCGCCAGCTCGCCGCCGAGGTGGCCGTGGCACCAGCGGGCGCGGCGCAGCAACGGCGGTGCCCGCAGCGCCGGCGGCAACACATCCGGGGTGCTGCGGGCCGCGCTGGCCATGGTGGTGCTGGCCAACGCATCGATGGCGGCACTGACATCGGCGGCTGCTACCCGAAACAGGCGCTGGCCCCGCCGCGCTTCGATCCGCAACAGGCCGCTGCCGGTCAGCCGCGCCAAATGAGCATTGGCTGACGCTGGCGACAACTCGGCCAGAGCCGCCAGTTCTTCTGAAGACTTCGCCGAACCGTCCATCAAGGCCCAGAGCATGGCCGTGCGTTTAGGCTCGGCGAGCAAGCTGGCGATCTGACTGATGCAAGGTGCTGCTCCCATGTATTCACTCCCTGTTAAACCATTTTTTCTGCTGCGGTTGACGCCCAAGTATAGGTGCGCAGGCAATAGGTTCCGCGGCGTCTGACAGTGCAGATCAGGACAGGATATGAGTGAAACTTCCGAGCGTGGCGCAGGCTATTGCCGAGAACCCATTCACCCCGGTCGCTGCGCGGTCAATGTCGCACAACGGGACACGAGCATGTCCCGCAGCAGGTTGATGGGTTTACTCAATTGCGCACGGTGGGCGCACAGCAAGTTGAGCGGTGTGCGCTCGCCCTGCAGTTCCGGCAGGATCAAACGCAAGCGCCCGGCCAGCACATCAGTGCTCACATCCAGCCACGACTTGTAGGCAATGCCCATGCCCGCTACCGCCCAGCGGCGCACCACATCGGCGTCATCGCTGAAGCGATCGCCGCTGACCGTCAGGCTCACATGACGCTTGCCATCGTAAAAACCCCAATGGTCGTGGACGCGGCTGCCAAGCATGTACAGCAGGCAATTGTGCTGGGCCAGTTGCTCCAGATGGCGCGGCTCGCCATGCCGGGCGAGGTAACTGGGCGCGGCGCAGAGTACGCGAATATTGTCCGGGGCGATGGGCAGCGCAATCAGGCTGGAGTCTTCGGGCTCGCCGTAGCGCAGGGCAATGTCCACGGGCTGGCGGAACAGGTCGGCGATGCGATCACCGAGCAACAGGCGCACGTTCAGTTGCGGGTGCTCCTGCTGGAAGGCGTCCAGCCACGGCAGCAGCTGGTTGCGGCCGAAATCCGAAGGTGCCGACAATTGCAACACACCACTGACGTGATCCTGGCCACTGGCCAATAGGCGCCGCCCTTCATCCAGCGCGCTCAGTGACGCCCGCGCGTACTCCAGGAAGCCCTCGCCTTCGGCCGTCAGACGCAGGCTGCGGGTTGAGCGCGCCAGCAAGCGCGTGCCCAGTTGCTGTTCGATACGCTTGAGCGCGGCGCTGGCCACCGCCGGCGACAAGTCCATGACCCGCGCCGCGGCCGACAAGCTACCCAAGTCTGCGGCCCGCACAAACAACTGCAAATCATCAAAACGCAGCATGCATTCCCGCTCATTATCAATATTTGGTTGAAACAGCCTGCTGTTTTAGCCGCTTTTATCGGCGTGGGAAATAGCCAATCATCTGCCCATCCCGTTAGCCCGTGCCAGGAGTCGACTATGTCCACCGCTTTTAATGTCATCGCCACGCTGATCGCCAAACCCGGCCAGCACGCCACCCTGGAAACCCTGCTGCGCGGCCTGCTGGAACCGACCCGCCTGGAAGCCGGTTGCGAGCAGTACGACCTGCACCAGGACCTGCAACACCCCGAGACCTTCTACATGCTCGAGCGCTGGAGCGATGACGCGGCGCTGGCCGACCACGACCAGAGCGCGCATATCCAGAGCTTTCGCGCCCAGGCCGCCGATGTGATCGAACACTTCGAACTCAAGCGTCTGAAATTTCTCGCCTGATCCCGCCTTTTTTCTGTAGGAGCGAGCTTGCTCGCGAAAACCTAAAGACCGACGCGTTAAACCAGAAACACCGCGTCATTGTTAACGCTTTTCGCGAGTAAGCTCGCTCCTACCTTGACCGTATTTACTTGGAGCCATCATGAAAGCCATCGCCTACTACACCTCACTGCCGATCAACGATCCCAAATCCCTGCAAGACATCGAACTGCCCGCCCCCGTGGCCGGCCCCCGTGACCTGTTGGTGGAAGTCAAAGCCATCTCGGTCAACCCGGTGGATACCAAGGTGCGCCACAACGTTGCCCCGGAAAATGGCGCCGCCAAGGTGCTGGGTTGGGACGTGGCCGGGGTGGTCAAGGCGGTCGGCAGTGACGTGACGTTGTTCAAGGCCGGCGACAAGGTGTACTACGCCGGCTCTCTGGTACGCCCAGGCGGTAACAGCGAACTGCACACCGTGGATGAACGCATCGTCGGCCATATGCCCAAGAGCCTGGGGTTTGCTGAAGCGGCCGCATTGCCGCTGACCGCCATCACCGCGTGGGAGCTATTGTTCGAACGTTTGCAGGTGGTTGAAGGCAAAGACGATCAAGGCCAGAGCCTGCTGATCGTCGGCGCTGCCGGTGGCGTGGGGTCGATACTGACTCAACTGGCTAACCAGCTCACGGCGCTGAAGGTCATCGGCACCGCCTCACGCCCCGAGACCCAGGCATGGGCCAAGGCCCTGGGCGCACACCTGGTGATCGATCACAGCCAACCGCTGAGCGAAGCGTTGAAACAGGCCGGTCACGGGCAAGTCACCCACGTTGCCAGCCTGACCCAGACCGAGCATCACCTGGACCAACTGGTCGAAGCGCTGCAACCCCAAGGCAAGCTGGCGTTGATCGACGACCCCAAGGCCTTGGATGTGAGCAAGCTCAAGCGCAAGAGCCTGTCGCTGCACTGGGAGTTCATGTACACCCGTTCGATGTTTGAGACCCCAGACATGATCGAGCAGCACAACCTGCTCAACCGCGTGGCCGAGCTGATCGACGCCGGCACCCTGAAAACCACGGTAGGCGAGCACTTCGGTGTGATCAATGCGGCGAACCTGCGCCGCGCCCACGCCCTGCTGGAAAGCGGCAAGGCCAAGGGCAAGATCGTGCTGGAAGGGTTCTGAAAAAACGGCTGTCAGTGTCGTCCGTTACTCACGTAGGTAATGGACGACACCATTAGTCCGAGAGTTGATCCTTGTCATATTTACGCGCCCGTTCAGGTTTATATTGGCCGCCTTTGCCACGATTCTTTTACGTGAGGAAGTCAGCAATGAAAATCCTGATAAAAGCGTTAGCAAAATCTCCCGGCAGCCAATGGCAAGTTCGTCTCGACGGCGAGGCCATCAACTTCCGCAGTGAGGCCGAGGCCCGCGCCTTTGCCGACACGCTACAAGCCCGGATCCAGGCGCCCCATCGCTTCCCTCTCAACCAGCAACGTTCCGCTGGCTGAGCCGAACTTCAGACCTGCGCTTGTACGGCCCTTGCCCGTTGCAGGCGCTGGGTCGCCATGGCAATGGTCACCGCCAGCACACCGCAGAGGCTGATGACCATGGCCATCGGCATCGCCGTGCCGTCGTGCAACACGCCGACCAACGACGCCGCGCCTGCCGCCACACCGAACTGAATGCAACCGAGCAACGCCGACGCGCTGCCGGCCCGCGCGCCCTGCCCGCTCATGGCACAGGCCGAGGTATTCGGCAAAATACAGCCCAGGCTGGCGATGCAGATAAACAGCGGCACCAGCAACGGCCATAGCGCCTCGGTGCGCAACGCGGCAATTCCCAACAGCGTCAACGCCGCCGCCACGTACACCCACACGGTGCGCGACAGCAAAAACGCCGGGCCGCGCTTGGCGAGCAATCTTGCGTTCAGTTGCGCCACCAGGATAAAGCCCGCGGCGTTGGAGCCGAACAACCAGCCGTAATGCTCGGCCGGCACGCCATAGAGCTTGATAAATACGAAGGGGGAACCGGCGATGTAGGCAAACATCCCGGCAATCGAGATGCCGCCGGTCAAGGCATAACCCAGGTACACCCGGTCTGACAGTAGCGAGCCGTAGCGGCGCAACGAGCCCGACAACGGCTGGCGCGGCTGATCGGCCGGGAAGGTTTCCGGCAACCCGACCGCCACGGCGATGGCCGCCATCACGCTGAACAACGACAACGCCAGGAAAATCGACTGCCAGCCCCACACGCCGACCATCAGGCCACCGGCCAATGGCGCCAGGATCGGGGCCAGGCCGGTCACCAGCATCAGCTGCGAATACACCTTGGCCGAGCCCACGGCATCGCATTTGTCGCTGACCACCGCCCGGGAAATCACCATACCCGCACACCCGCCAAGGGCCTGCACGAAGCGTGCACCAATCAGCCATTCCAGGGACGGCGCATACGCACAAGCGAAAGACGCGAGGGTAAACAGGGTGACGCCGCTGAGCAGCGGCACGCGCCGGCCAAAGCGGTCGGCCAGCGGCCCGTAGATCAATTGACCAATGGCCAGGCCCGCGAAATACACGGCCAGGGTCAGTTGGATATGTTTTTCGTCGGTGGCGAAGGCCGTGGCCATTGCCGGAAAGCCCGGCAGGTAAAAATCGATCGCCAACGGCGCGAAGGCGCTCAAGGCGCCCAGAATCAGGATTATGCGAAGGTTCATCAGACACCCAAGTGAGTCGGCAGCTCAACAGTCTAGCCGCGCTTGGGTGCCATGAACATTACGTTAGGTGGCTAACGATCAGAAAAATCACGCCAGCTTGGCGCTGTAGCCTTCCTCAGTGATCAGACCGATCACTTGGTCCGAGGACAGACCGCTTGCCACCCGCACTTCTTTGGCCTTCAAATCGACCTCCACACTCGCCGCAGGATCCTGGCTCTGTACCGCCTGGGTCACCGCTTTAACGCAATGGCCGCAGGTCATTCCTTCAACGCTGAATATTTGCATGACATGACTCCTTTGATGAGGTTGGGCCCAGTGTCGAGCTTGCCATGATGGCAAGGTCAAGTTCTCAGTATTTCTGCCGGGCTGGTATTCGGCGGCGACGTCGGCCAAGCTTCAACCTTCCTTGCTGTGAACCACGGAGCATTCGCCATGCGCTGGTTGTTTTTTGCCCTTGCCGGCCTGATAAGCTTGCCTGCCGCTGCCCCCCAGGCCCTGGCAGCTGAAGATTATGCGGTGCTGATTATTTCCCGCGAACGCCTGGAAGTGCCGACCTACTGCGAGATCGGCCTGTATATCCAGGACCAACTCGCCGGGCGTCTGTTCCAGGAACAGGCCACTTCATTCAATCTTCCCCCCGGCGATACGTCGCTGCGCCTGAAGCTTTTGCCGGGCCAAGCTGCAGGCTGTCTGCCGGGCCTACTCGCGCCACGTGCGCAGAACATCACCTTGAAAGCCGGTGACGTACGCAAATTACGCATTGCCCAGGGCCCGGACGGCATGTACCTCAAAGCCGCCGCATTGGAATACTGAAGGGGCTTGACCTTCCCCACAGGTTAAGGTTGATCCTAGTGGCAACTTCTCTTGGAGGACTGCCCCATGAATGGATCCACCACCTTTGACCTGCCCATCGGCGGCATGACCTGTGCCAGCTGTGCCGGGCGGGTCGAACGCGCCCTGGGCAAGGTGCCGGGCGTGCAACGTGTCAGCGTCAACCTGGCCAATGAACGCGCGCACATCGAAGTACAGGGCCAGATGGACCCCAGCGTGCTGATCGCCGCCGTCGACAAGGCCGGCTACACCGCCACCCTGCCCCAAAGCGAAACCGCCACCGACGCCGATCAAGCCCGACGCCTGCGCCGCGAGCGCTGGTCGCTGGTGGCGGGCATTCTGCTGGCGTTGCCTTTGGTGCTGCCAATGCTGGTAGAACCTTTCGGCCCGCACTGGATGCTCCCCGCCTGGATACAGTTTGCCCTCGCCACCCCCGTGCAATTCATCCTGGGCGCGCGCTTTTACGTCGCCGCGTGGAAAGCCGTGCGTGCCGGCGCTGGCAATATGGACCTGCTGGTGGCGATCGGCACCAGTGCCAGCTACGGCCTGAGTATCTATGAATGGCTCACCGCCGCCCCAGGCGTGACGCCGCACCTGTACTTCGAAGCCTCGGCGGTGGTGATCGCCCTGGTGCTGCTGGGCAAATACCTGGAAAGCCGCGCCAAGCGCCAGACCGCCAGTGCCATTCGCGCCCTTGAAGCCTTGCGCCCGGAACGGGCGATTCGCGTGCAGGACGGCCGCGAAGAAGACGTCGCCATCAGTGCGTTGAAGCACGGCGACCTGGTGCTGGTCAAACCCGGCGAACGCTTCCCGGTGGACGGTGAGGTGGTGGAAGGCCAGAGCCATGCCGATGAAGCGCTGATCAGCGGCGAAAGCCTGCCGGTGCCCAAACAACCCGGCGACGCGGTCACCGGTGGCGCCATCAACGGTGAAGGCCGTTTGCTGGTGCGCACCCTGGCCCTGGGCGCGGAAAGCGTGCTGGCGCGCATCATCCGCCTGGTCGAAGACGCCCAGGCCGCCAAGGCGCCGATTCAGAAACTGGTGGATAAAGTCAGCCAGGTGTTCGTGCCGGCCGTGCTGGTATTGGCGCTGATCACCGTGGTGGGCTGGTGGCTGTACGGTGCCTCCCTGGAAACTGCCATCATCAATGCGGTCGCCGTATTGGTGATCGCCTGCCCTTGTGCCTTGGGCCTGGCCACGCCGACCGCGATCATGGCCGGCACCGGCGTCGCCGCACGCCACGGCATTCTGATCAAGGACGCCGAAGCCTTGGAGCGCGCCCATGCCGTGAGCGCCGTGGTGTTCGACAAGACCGGCACCCTCACCTCCGGCGCACCCAACATCGCGCATTTGGCGGCCGTGGATGGCAACGAAGCCCTGTTGTTGCAACAGGCCGGCGCCTTGCAACGCGGCAGTGAGCACCCACTGGCCAAGGCCGTGCTGGATGCTTGCCGCGAAAGAGGTTTGGACGTGGCCGATGTGAGCGCCAGCCAATCCCTCACCGGGCGCGGCATTGCCGGTACGCTCGACGGTCGGCCACTAGCCCTGGGCAATCGCCGCTTGCTGGAAGAAACCGGCCTGAACGCAGGCGATTTAGGCCCGCGTGCCAAGGAATGGGAGGCCGAAGGCCGCACCTTGTCCTGGCTGATCGAGCAAGGCGCGCAGCCCCGCGTGCTGGGGCTGTTTGCCTTTGGCGACACGCTCAAGCCCGGCGCGTTGCAGGCCGTGCAACAACTCAAGGCGCAGCACATCAGCAGCCACCTGATCACTGGCGATAACCACGGCAGTGCGCGGGTGGTGGCCGAGGCCTTGGGCATCGACGATGTGCATGCCGAGGTACTGCCCGCCTACAAAGCCGCTGCCGTGGCCGAGCTGAAAAAAACCGGCGTGGTGGCCATGGTCGGTGACGGCATCAACGATGCGCCCGCCCTGGCCGCTGCCGATATCGGCATCGCCATGGGCGGCGGCACCGACGTGGCCATGCATGCCGCCGGTATCACCTTGATGCGTGGCGACCCGCGCCTGGTGCCGGCCGCCCTGGAGATCAGCCGCAAGACCTACGCGAAAATTCGACAGAATCTGTTCTGGGCCTTTGTGTATAACTTGATCGGCATTCCCCTGGCCGCCTTCGGCCTGCTCAACCCGGTACTGGCTGGCGCCGCCATGGCCTTGTCCAGTGTCAGCGTGGTGAGTAATGCGTTGTTGTTGAAAACCTGGAAACCCAAGGACTTGGAGGATCAACGCCCATGAACATCGGCCAAGCCGCCCGCACCAGCGGGCTAAGCGCGAAGATGATTCGCTACTACGAATCCATTGGCCTGCTGAAAACCGCCCACCGCACCGACAGCGGCTACCGGGTGTACGGCCACGATGACCTGCACACTCTGACGTTCATCAAGCGCTCGCGGGACCTGGGGTTTTCACTGGAAGAGGTCGGCAAGTTGCTGACCCTATGGGAGGACCGCCAGCGAGCCAGCGCCGACGTAAAAGCCTTGGCGCGTCAGCACATCGACGAGCTCAATCACAAGATTCGCGAGTTGGGGCAACTGCGCGATACCTTGCAGGATCTGATGGAACACTGCCAGGGCGATCATCGGCCCGATTGCCCGATACTCAAGGAGTTGGCGGCAGGTAACTGCTGCGCCTGATTGGACAAACACAAAACCAAATGTGGGAGCTGGCTTGCCTGCGATAGCATCACCCCGGTGTCACTGATACACCAAGGTGTCTGCATCGCAGGCAAGCCAGCTCCCACATTGGAACGCGCCGTTGTGAGTTACTGCATCCAAGGCGGCGGCGGTGGCTCGTCCGGTACTTTGCTCGGTGGCGCATCATCCGCTGCGCGAATCGCCTGGCGACGCTCTTCATCCAGCCGCGCCGCTTCGATTTCGCGGATCACACCGCCCACATCCGCCAGTTCTTCCGGCTCGTCGAACTCACCGGTCAACACACTGGCCGGGTGCAGGGTGCCGGCTTCATACAGCGCCCACATTTCCTTGGCGTACTTGGTCTTCTTCAACTCCGGGGCAAAACGCCCGAAGTAGGAAGCCATGTTGCCGACGTCACGCTCCAGCATGTTGAAGGCGTGGTTGTTGCCCGCCGCATCCACCGCCTGGGGCAGGTCGATGATCACCGGGCCCGTAGGCGTGAGCAGTACGTTGAACTCGGACAGGTCACCGTGCACCAGGCCGGTGCACAGCATCAGCACGATCTGGGAGATCAGGAAGGCGTGGTATTCGCGCGCCTGGTCCGGGTCCAGCACGACGTCATTCAGACGCGGCGCCGCATCGCCGTATTCGTCGGCCACCAGTTCCATCAACAGCACGCCTTCAAGAAAGTCGTACGGCTTGGGCACGCGAACGCCCGCACCGGCCAGGCGGAACAGTGCCGCCACTTCAGCGTTCTGCCAGGCATCTTCGGTTTCTTTCTTGCCGAACTTGGAGCCCTTGGCCATGGCTCGCGCCTGGCGGCTGTTACGGACCTTACGGCCTTCCTGGTATTCGGACGCCTGACGAAAACTTCGTTTATTCGCCTCCTTGTAAACCTTGGCGCAACGCAATTCATTGCCGCAGCGCACCACATAAACAGCTGCTTCTTTACCACTCATCAGAGGGCGCAGCACTTCGTCGACCAGACCGTCTTCGATCAGGGGTTCAATGCGTTTAGGAGTCTTCATCAGCTTTTATTGTGGGTCCTGTATTACCAAACACGCGTGTGGCACTCGTTATACGGCAATCGGCTCGCCGGGGGGAGAGGCTACTGACCTCTGACCCCTTCAGAATGCATTCAATGGGCCAATTTTATCGGCAATCAGCGTTCGATTATCGCCGTCACGCCTTGACCACCGGCGGCACAAATGGAAATCAGCCCACGGCCCTTGCCCGCCGTATCCAACAATTTAGCCAAGTTGGCGACGATCCGCCCACCGGTGGCGGCAAACGGATGGCCCGCCGCCAGGGAACTGCCCTTGACGTTGAGCCGGCTGCGGTCGATCGACCCCAGCGGTGCGTCCAGGCCCAGGCGGGTCTTGCAATAGTCGGCGTCTTCCCAGGCCTTGAGCGTGCACAGCACTTGGGCGGCGAAGGCTTCGTGGATTTCGTAGTAATCAAAGTCTTGCAAGGTGAGGCCGTTGCGCGCCAGCAAGCGTGGCACCGCATACACCGGCGCCATCAACAGGCCCTCGGCGCCGTGGACAAAATCCACCGCCGCTGCTTCGCCATCACGCAGGTAAGCCAGGATTGGTAGCCCACGCTCCTTGGCCCACGCCTCGCTGCCCAGCAGCACCAGAGAGGCACCATCGGTCAGCGGTGTGGAGTTTCCCGCGGTGAGCGTGCCCTTTTCGCTGCGCTCGAAGGCCGGCTTGAGGCTGGCGAGTTTTTCCAGGGTCAGGTCGGGGCGCAGGTTGTTGTCGCGGGTGAGGCCGAGAAAGGGCGTAAGCAAATCGTTGTGCCAGCCTTCGGCGTAGGCCGCCGCCATCTTCTGATGGCTCTCCAACGCCAGCTGGTCCTGCTCGGCGCGGGGGATCTGCCAGGTCTGGGCCATCAGCTCGCAGTGCTGACCCATGGACAAACCGGTGCGCGGTTCGCCGTTGCGCGGCAGTTCCGGCTTGAGGTGCTGGGGACGAAGTTGTAACAGAACTTTTAATTTGTCCGCCATGGATTTACTGCGGTTGGCTTTGAGCAGCAACTTGCGCAGCCCTTCATTCACACCAATCGGCGCATCCGAGGTGGTGTCCACCCCGCCGGCAATGCCGCATTCGATCTGGCCCAGGGCAATTTTATTGGCCACCAGCAGCGCCGCCTCCAGCCCCGTGCCGCAGGCTTGCTGGATGTCATACGCAGGGGTTTGCGGTGACAGGCGCGAGCCGAGCACGCATTCACGCGTCAGGTTGAAATCACGGGAATGCTTGAGCACCGCGCCGGCGGCCACCTCGCCCATGCGCAGGCCGTGCAGGTTGTAGCGCTCGATCAGGCCTTCCAATGCGGCGGTCAGCATCGCCTGGTTACTCGCCGTGGCGTAGGGGCCATTGGAACGGGCGAAAGGAATGCGGTTACCGCCAATGATCGCTACACGGCGCAATTGAGTCATGGAAAGCTCCCTTGTGGTGGTGGGTGGAATCATCAAGCCTAGCCTAGGCTCAATCGAACGACTGCCACCCCAGGGTGGTCAACCTTTGAACCCCAGCCTTCGGAGAGCGTTCCATGTCTGACCGTTATATCGACTTCGCCAACTCAAGCCTCGGCCATCGCCTGGTCGCCGCCATTGGCCTGCCGTCACCGGTACGCCTGGAACGCTGGCAAGCCGGACGCCTGCGCCCGGTCGAAGGCGCACTGCTGCTGGGCGGTGGCGCATTGGCAACCCAGGTGCTGGCGTTTGCCAACCGACTCACCGACGCCGTCTACCGCTACGGCGCCGAAGCCTCGACAGCGCCCGCGTGGATTCCCGGGCACGGCCCCAAGCTCAAGGCGGTGGTGTTTGACGCCAGCGGTTTGCAGCACACCGACCAGCTCAAGCAACTGCGTGAATTCTTCCAGCCGCTGCTGAAAAACCTCGACCACAGTGCCCACCTGGTGATCCTTGGCCGGGCGCCGGAAAGCCTCAGCGATCCGTTCGCCGCCAGCGCCCAGCGCGCCCTGGAAGGCTTCAGCCGCTCCCTAGCCAAAGAGTTGCGCAGCGGTGGCGTGCTGCAGTTGCTGTACGTGGGCGAAGGTGCCGAAGACCAGTTGGAAGGCGCGTTGCGGTTTTTCCTCTCGCCCAAAAGCGCGTACATCTCCGGCCAGGTGATTCGCCTGGCGGCCTGCGATACCCCGGTGCAAGACTGGACGCGCCCGCTGGCCGGGCGCAAGGCGTTGGTGACCGGCGCCGCCCGAGGCATCGGTGCCTCCATCGCCGAAACCCTGGCCCGCGACGGCGCCGAGGTCATTGTGCTCGATGTGCCCCAGGCCAAGGCCGACCTCGAAGCCCTGGCCGCGCGTCTGAATGCGCGCACGGTGGTGCTGGATATCTGCGCTGAAGATGCCGCCCGCCAACTGGCTGAACACCTGCCAGACGGGCTCGACATCCTGGTGCACAACGCCGGCATCACCCGCGACAAAACCCTGGCCAACATGACCCCGGAATACTGGGACGCGGTGCTGGCGGTCAACCTCAACGCGCCGCAAGTGCTGACCAAGGCCCTGCTCGACAGCGGTACCCTGCAAGACAACGCACGGGTGATATTGCTGGCCTCCATCAGTGGCATTGCCGGCAACCGTGGGCAAACCAACTATGCCGCGAGCAAGGCCGGATTGATCGGCCTGGCTCAAGCCTGGGCGCCGCTGTTGAAGGAGCGTGGGATCAGCATCAACGCCGTCGCGCCCGGGTTTATCGAAACCCAGATGACCGCGCATATTCCCTTCGCCCTTCGCGAGGCCGGGCGCCGCATGAGCTCCCTGGGCCAAGGTGGCTTGCCTCAGGATGTGGCCGAAGCCGTCGCCTGGCTGAGCCAGCCGGGTTCCGGTGCGGTCAGCGGCCAGGCGCTGCGGGTGTGTGGGCAAAGTCTTCTGGGAGCGTGAGCATGCAATGGCAAACGTTGGACAGCACCCCGTCTCTACTGCCGCTGTACTGGCGTGCGGCGCTCAAGCGCAAGATCACCGGCAGCACATTGCCCGAACGTGGGTTGCGCTGCCGGATGAGTGTCAACCCCAGCGCCGTTGCGGCGTACCGCAAGGTGTGCGGCTTTGCTGACAGCCCGATGCTGCCGGCGACTTATCCGCATATCCTCGCGTTCGGCCTGCAACTGCAATTGCTGACGGACAAGACGTTTCCATTTCCGCTGCTGGGGTTGATCCACCTGCGCAATCGCATCCGTATTCATCGGCCTCTAGGTGGAGTGGGTGACGTGAGTGTCGGCGTTTACGCACGCAATCTCAGCCCCCATCCCAAGGGGGCCACCTTTGACATCGTGACGGTCGTGGAGGATGCCCTCGGGCTCTTGTGGGAAGCCGAAAGCCAAATGTTATGTCGGGGCGTGAAGCTTGAAGGCGAAGCTGCGGACAGCGGATTGCAGACTCAGGGCACGCTCACCGAACTGACGCGCTGGAAAGCGCCCACTGACATAGGCCGCCGCTACGCCCGCGTGTCCGGCGACTACAACCCCATCCACCTTAGTGCGCCTACCGCCAAGCTGTTCGGTTTTCCCCAGGCCATCGCCCACGGGTTGTGGAACAAGGCGCGCACCCTCGCGGTGCTGGCAGAACACTTGCCGGCCGCCAATATTGAAATCGACGTCGAGTTCATGAAGCCGGTGCGCCTGCCCAGCGAAGTGATATTGATGAGCAGCGCGGCCGGTTCCAGCGGTGGGTTGGAACTCAAAGGCGCTGGGGATATTCAACATATGCTTGGGAAGTGGCAGCCGATTGCCTGAAAACCCCTGATTAATTGTATATATACACCCTAAGTTATAGCGGACCTTACGAGGTCCGCCTTTATTTACAACGCTTTGATTTTGCTCATATAAAAATCCTGAAACATCCCTCCATTACACCTTTGGTATTAGTCATTAAGCCGACGATGGCCGGATGTATATAAATCGTTAATACCAAGTTGAGCATTGCGTGAAAGAGTGCCCTGGCCTGAGATAGCCACACGGACAAACCTATCGTTATCCAAAGAAATAACGAGGGTTTGAAACAACCAAGGTTGTACCAGGTGCAAGGAACTCAATCATGAAAACTCAAGTCGTGTTTTGGAAAGCAAGTACCGCGCTGGCCCTCGTTCTGGCAATGAGCCTGGGCGGCTGCAGCAGCGGTGGTGGCGGGCATAAATCCAGCGTGGCGGCGTCCTCGCCGGATGCGGGTGCAGGTGCCGGGAGCGGTGATGGCGGCACGGGCGGCGGCACGGGCGGGACTGGCGGTGGCACTGGCGGCACTGACGGCGGTACCGGTGGGACTGGCGGTGGCACTGGCGGCACTGACGGCGGTACCGGTGGGACTGGTGGTGGCACCGGCGGCACTGACGGCGGCACGGGTGGAACTGGTGGTGGCACCGGCGGCACTGACGGCGGCACGGGTGGAACTGGTGGTGGCACTGGCGGCACTGGCGGTGGCACCGGCGGGACTGGCGGCGGCACCGGCGGGACTGGCGGCGGTACCGGCGGGACTGGTGGTGGCACCGGCGGGACTGGCGGGACTGGCGGCGGAACAGGTTCGACCACTACCCCACTGATCACCGGCCAGATCGCCGGCACCCTCGGCACCACCGTAGGCAATGTAGGCGCAGCAGTGGGTGATCTCGGAGGCGCCTTGACCCCTGTTCCAATCGTCGGCACTACAGCAGGCGGCCTGGTCACCTCGGTCGGCACTGCGGTCACCACCATCGGTACAGGAGTTACAACAGGTCTGGGTTCCCTGGGGACCAATACCAACTCGCTGGGCATTACGGTTGCAGGTGTCGGCGGCGGCGTCGCTGACTTGGGCGGCGGCCTGTCGACTACCGGCCAATCGTTGTCGACAACCCTTGGGGGCGTCCCCGTCGTTGGCGGCCTCACAGGTGGTGTAGGCACTGCAGTAGGTGGCGTCGTGGATAAAGTCGGTACCGCCGTGACCATGCTCGGCGACACCCTCAGCACAGCCAGCACCACCGGCCCGCTGGGTTCGTTGACCAACACCCTGGGCGGCCAAGTGTTGGTGCCTGTAGTGTCGTTGGTGGAAAACACCACCGGCAACCTCGGCACGGCAACCGGCCTGGGCACGCCAGTCAGTGGTGTGCTGGATAAAGTTGGCACCACCGTAGCGAGCCTGGGCACTCAAGTCACTACCGCGGGTGGTGCAAGCAACCCTGTGACCAATGTCGTCGGCGGCGTGCTGACTGGCGTCGGTGGTGCACTCGATACATCCGGCGGGTATGTCGCGCCAACCGGCGGCACCGCAGCTGCCGGTCTACCCGAGTTGATCGGCGGCGTGGTAGCCAACGTAGGCACCGGCCTGAATGCGGGCAACACCAACGGCACGGTCAGTGCAGCCGGTGTAACCGGCGGCGCATTGGGCGGTACCATTGCCTCGGTGGGCACCGTCCTCGGCGGCACGGGTGTCGCCAACACTGGCGCCACCGCACCACTCGCCACCGTATCCACCACTGTCGGCGCCGCCTTGAACCCCGTGACCTCCGGCGTCACCACACTGACGCAAAACGTAGGTACCACCACCGGTATCGGTACTCCGGTGGACGGTTTGGTGACTCAAGTCGGCGGCGCAGTCAGCAGCTTGGGTACCAACCTGACGGCAGCCAATGCCAGCCCGATCACCAACGCGGTAGGCACCACCGTCACAGCGGTAGGCGGTACGGTAGCCTCGGTGGGAGGCCTGGTAACCGGCGGCACCACTGGCACCAGCGGTGGCCTGCTCGGCGGCCTGAACATCGGCGCCACCACTACCACCACAGGCACGGCCACAACCACAGGCGGCACTACAGCCACAGGCGGTCTGGGCGGTTTGTTGAACGGCCTGACCGGCAAATAGAAATGCACCTGGCCGATTAGACGGCCTCCCCTACAGCGCCTACGCTTGGTTGAGACGAGAGACCTTTAATAAGTCTCTCGTCTTTTTTATGGGCGGCGACACGCTTTATCACTCGCCACCCTCCCGAACCGAGTCCCAGAACTCGGCGGGCCCGAAGCGCTGCTGCAGTTGACCATGGAGTGTCCTATGCGCGTGTTGACGCCGTTGTTATTGCTCACCCTCAGTGCCTACGCCCAGGCCGAGACCCTTCCCAGCTTTCTTAACAGCAACGACACTGTCCGCACCCTGCCGGTGCCCAACCTGCCCGCCGACGCCTATCGACCGCCCACGTCGAAAACCCAGGTACCCGAGGCGCCGCCGACTGCCGGCCAACCGCTGTTGATGGACACCAAGGTCACCATTCGCAAGTTGCAGATCGAAGGCGGAACGGTCTACCCGCTCGCCGAGACGGCACAGGTATATGCGCCGTTGATTGGACGGGAAACCAACCTTGCGCAACTGATCGAAGCGACCCGTGGCATCACCCGCCGCTATCAGGAGGATGGCTACCTGCTGTCCTACGCGTTCCTGCCGCAACAGAACTTCGAAAACGGCCTGGTTCGCGTGGTATTGGTGGAGGGCTATATCAAGGACTATCAACAAACCGGCGACATCGGTTCGGTGTCGGCCTATGTCGATAAGCTCGCGCAAAAGCTCCTGGCTGAGCGCCCGCTGACCCGCAAGACGTTCGAGCGCTACACCACGCTGATGAGCCGCATCCCCGGCCTCAGCGTACAGGCGCAAGTACCACCACCGGGCACCACCGATGGCGCCACGCATATGCAGATCCAGGCCAGCCGCAAACCTTTCACCACCAGCATGAGCCTGGTGCAGAAAAGCCGTGGCGGCACGCAAGCGCTGCTGAGCGCCACCAGCAATTCCCAGACGGCCATGGGCGAGCAGCTCAGCGTGAGCGGCCTGTTCCCACCCGGCGAGGACAAAGAGCATTACTACCGCGTGGACTACAACCAGTTCATCAACGCCGAGGGCACCCAACTGGCGCTCGCCGCCGAACGCTATCGCGCCGACCCCAACAGCAGCGTGCAACTGGACGGCGGCTTTGAACTCAAGCCGCACCAGTCCATCGACCGCTACTCCATTGGCCTGAGCCATCCGTTCATTGCCTCCCCTACCGAGTCACTTACCCTGGGCACGCGCCTGTACGCGGTCGACCAGACCACGCGCTACAAACTGGTGGGTTTCCCGCTGAGCTTCGACATCGAATCCAACCTGCGTGCCCTGGCCTTCGAAGGCGATTGGCGCAAGGCCGACGCGCAACGCCTGCGCATCATCAGTGCTGGCCTGTACCAGGGCATTGACGGTCTGGGCGCCAAGGCTCGCAGTGACCTGGGCGTGGCCAAGCCCGACCTCGACTTCTTCCGCCTGCGCCTTTCCGGCGTGCAAAGCGACAAGTTCTTCGACAACTGGCAAGGCGTGCTCTCCGGTGCGCTGTACTGGAGCGACAACACCCTGCCCGACAGCGAACGCGTGACCTTCGGCGGGCAGAATTTCGGCCGTGGCTACCCTGACGACCAAGGCTCGGGCGACAAGGGCTGGGGGGTGGCGTACGAGGTCAACTACAGCTTCAACCGCACCGGCAACTGGGTGAAGATTCTGCAACCCTACGTAGTAGTCGACCGCGCCAAATCCTGGTTCAACGACCTGCCAGTCAAGGCCAACGACATGTCCTCGGCGGCGGTGGGTCTACGCTTTGGCGACAAGAAGTACTACAACATCGCGCTGGAGGCGGCCAAACCAATGTCGGATATCGCCCTGGACAGCTTCAACCGCAGGCCGCGGTATACGCTGAGTTTCAGTTATCAACTGTGAAGCTGTGGCGAGGGAGCTTATGTGGGAGCGGGCTTGCTCGCGAAGGCGGTGTATCAGTCAATGAATCTTTAACTGAACCACCGCTATCGCAGGCAAGCCAGCTCCCACATTTAATAAGCGGTGCCGGTCCGTTACCGACCAGGTGTAGAGAGGGGAAACAGGTTGTTGAGGGTATCGAGCAAGCGCACCAGGTAGATAGGTTTGCGAAACAGATCCAGCACCTGCAAGCGCAGCATATCGCTGACATCATCCATTTCTGCATGACCCGACATCACGATCACAGGCAACTGCGAACGTGAGGTGTGTTCGCGCAGACGCTTGATCAAGGAGATACCACTTTCCTCAGGCATGCGCAGATCGGTGATGACCAGGGCGATATCAGGGTGAAGTGTCAATTCTTGCAGGGCGAAGGTGACGGAGTTCGCGGTGAAACAGACGAACCCCTCGTTTTCGAGGGATTCGGCCAACTCGACCAGCGCATCCTCCTCGTCATCCACCAATAGGATTTTTTGGCGGGATGACGAAAGGGTGCTCATGGGCAGTACCTGATAAATAAGACCACCAAGATAACAACCGAAAGCATCGACGGTTAGGCCGCTGGCGTTAATGCAACGACTACCTTATCTAAAACGCCCTTGATTTTTTCGCCAAGCCCAGTGCCAACACCCACTATTACCAACGCAACTATCGCCACAATAATCACATATTCAATGGCCGACGCCCCGTCTCTACGGCGCAGGAATAACTGAGCGTGAATGTAAAATTTCAAGAACAGGTCAAGGATCATAGGAGATCTCCTTCATGCGCCACAAAGCGCCGATACAGCTGGCCCGCACAATGATTGCCGTGTGCCACTAGAGCATTGTCAACAAATTTAACACTCACAACTGTAAGAACGAATTAATCACAAAGTATTAGTCGCCGCGCCAGCCCCACAAATCCGTTATTTACAGCCCCCGCTTTAACCGCGCAGATAAATTTTTCATTCAGTAATGGCAATTTGTCCTAGCTGGGCTACCTTCAAATAGCCAAATCGTTAGTTGTTCATCACAGCCCAGTTGCGAATTTAACTCGTTTGGATTAACGGGAATAAAAGCAGTGCAACAGGATAGGGAGCGCCGTCATGAACAGTCGTATCAGCATGGTCCTGGCTGGCTTGCTGCTTATCGGAGCCCTGGTTGCAGGGTATTGGGGCCTGGTGCTGAGTCGTCCACCGGCACCCTCCGTAGCGCCCTCGCCAGCACCTGTCATTTCCGTTGAAAAAACCGTTGCCGTCGTGGAAGACCAAACCCGCCAGCCGGTCGTGGTGCTGGTGCATGCGGTTGCGCCTTTTGTACCCCTCACGGCTGCCGATGTCGCCGTGGAAAAACTGCGCACCGTGCCGGCTGGCAGCCTGACCAGCGTTGACCAGGCCATCGGCCGCACGCCCTTGCGGGCCCTGGGTGCCGGCACCTGGCTCAATGATGAGAGCTTCACCGCCGGCGGCCCCCTGGCCCGCATGATTCGTACAAACGAACGAGCGCTGGCCGTCGCCGTCGATGAGGTCATCGGTGCCGGTGGCCAGTTGAGCCCCGGCGATTACGTGGATGTCTTGCTGTTCTTGCGCCAGGACAATGCCAATGCCGAGCAGTCGGCGCAGGTGGTCATCCCGGCGATTCGCCTGCTCAGCGTCGGTGATCAGTTGGGCTTGGCCAACGACGGCACCCCGGCGGTGCCGCCACCCGCCACCGCCGAAGAACGCGCCCAGGCCGCCCAACGCCGCACCGCCGCGCGCAGTGTGGTGCTGGCGGTGCCCGAACCCTTGCTGAGCCGGCTGATGCTCGCCTCCCAAGCCGGCACGCTGCGCCTGGCCGTGCGCAGTGCCGACGAACAACTGCTCAGCCGCTACTGGGCCGGCGAAAGCGACACGCCAGACAAGGTGCAAAGCGCCAACCGCGATCTCTACCAATTCACCCAATTGGCCCTCAGCGGCCCGCCGAAAAAAATCACCCCCGCGGTGGCCGACACCGGCCAACGTCGGGGCGTCGAAGTGATTCGCGGCGCAGCGGCAGCACAACCTACCCCCTGATTGAACAAGGATGCCTTGAATGAGCCAACGCTACGCTCAATTGGCCTTGGCCTTGATGCTGCCGTGCCTGCCCCTGGGCATGGCGATGGGCGCATCGGGCAGCTGCAACGCCCTGGGCCAGTTGCCCGCCGTGATCGAGGTGGGCGAAGGCTTGCAAACCGAGCTGCAATCGCCGGTAGCGATTACGCGCCTGGCCATCGGCGACCCGAAAATCGCCGACGTGCGGGTCAACGGCGACCGCCACTTCCTGCTCACCGGCGTCGGCAGCGGGGCCACCAGCCTGATGGTGTGGACCGGCTGCTCGACCACGCCGCGCCAGAGCATGGTGTTCGTCAAGGGCAAGGCCACCTCGGCGCTGACCAGCCAATCGCTGTCGCCCTCCGAAGACCCGACGCTGCCCAGCCAGGTGCAGACCGATATCCGCTTCGTCGAAGTCAGCCGCACCAAGCTCAAGGAGGCCAGCACCAAGATCCTCGGCATGGGCAACAACTTTTTCCTCGGCAGCCCGAGCTTGCTGTCCCCTTCAGAGGGCATCTTCAAATTGCCGGTGAGCGCCGAAAACTTCAACATCGGGTTTGGCGGTGGCCGAGTCAAGGCACTGATCAACGCCCTGGAAAGCAGCGGCTTTGCCTACACCCTGGCACGCCCGAGCCTGGTGGCCATGAGCGGCCAGAGCGCGACCTTCCTGGCCGGCGGCGAAGTGCCGATTCCGGTGCCCAGTGCCGGCAGCGATACCATCACCATCGAGTACAAGGAATTCGGCATTCGCCTGACCCTCACGCCCACGGTCATCGACCACAACCGCATCGCCTTGAAAGTCGCCCCGGAAGTCAGCGAGCTCGATTACAACAACGCGATCCGGATCCAGGGCATCCAGGTACCCGCCCTCACCGTCCGGCGCACCGACACCAGCGTGTCGTTAGCCGACGGCGAAAGCTTCGTGATCAGCGGCCTGATCAGCAGCACCAACCGCTCCACCATCGCCAAGCTGCCGGGCCTGGGCGACATCCCGATCATTGGTGCTTTCTTCCGCGACTCCAATATCAACAGTGAAGAAAAAGAACTGCTGATGATTGTCACGCCGCATCTGGTGCAGCCACTGGCCGCCAATGCGCAGTTGCCGTCGCTGCCCGGCGAAAAACTGCGCACCTACGACCCGAATTGGTTCCGCCTGTTCTTCCTGGAAAACGGCAACTTCGACCGTCGCAGTGGACTTTCCCAATGAGCGATAGCCTGAGCCAGACCTTCCTGGCAATCACCCGCAACAGCACCGACCTGGAATGGCTCCAGGGCGCGCTGGCGCCCCTTGGCCAAGTGATCAGCGTGGGCGGCGGCAGCCTGGATGAATTGCTGGCACTGGTGGACGTGACCTTCGCCAACTTGGTGTTCGTGGGTCTGGACCGTGAACACCTGGTGGCCCAGAGCGCCTTGATCGAAGGCGCCCTGGAAGCCAAGCCGATGTTGGCGGTGGTGGCCTTGGGCGACGGCATGGATAACCAGTTGGTACTCAACGCCATGCGTGCCGGCGCCCGGGATTTTGTCGCCTATGGCTCGCGCTCCAGCGAAGTGGCCGGGCTGGTACGGCGCTTGAGCAAGCGCTTGCCACCCACCGCACCAAACGCTCATCTCGGCGGCCTCACCGTGCTCTACGGTGCCCAGGGCAATACCGATGGCGCCCTGCTGGCGAGCCACCTGGCAATGGTGGTGCAAAAGAGTGGCCAGCAGACGCTGATGCTCGACCTCGGCCTGCCCAAGGGTGACAGCCTGGCGCTGCTGGGCCTGGACAGCACCTTCAATTTCGGCGACGCCTTGCGCCACCTGCGCCGCCTGGACGCCACCCTGATCAACAGCGCGTTCACCAGCACCGACGATGGCCTGCGCATCCTCGCCTACGCCGCCAGCGATGAGCCCCTGGAAATGACCAGCGCCGCCGAGCTGTACATGTTGCTCAGCGCCTTGCGCCAGCACTTCCAGCACATCGTGGTCAACCTCACCGGGCAAGCCGACAGCGAAGCCCTGCGCACCTTTGTCAGCCACTGCGACAAGTTGCTGTGGTGCACCGACCAGGGCGTGCTCGACTGTCGGCGTAACCTGGCGGTGCTGAACCTGTGGCGCGAAAAAGGCATGAAGCTCGACCATGCCAAGCTGCTCGTCGATCGCTACATCAAAGGCTGTGCCCCCGACACCGAAGCCCTGGAAAAAAGCTTCGGCCTGGAGTGCATCGCCGTGCTGCCCCTGAGCCCAGAAGTGCGCCTGAACGCCAAGAACCAGGGGCAAAGCCTGTTCACCCTGGCCCCACGCGAAGCCTTGACCCAAGCCCTGCGCCACCTGGGCGAGCGCCTGGCCAAACGCACCGAAGGCTTGGATAAACCTTCGACACGCTGGTTCGAACGCCTGCTGGGGACGAGTCGATGAACAGCGAAAAACTCTTCGGCGCCCCGGCCCGTGGGGCAGCCGCGCACAACGACCACGACGGCCTGAAACTGGTGCTGCATCGCTACATCATCGATGCCATCGAAGAGTCGGGCCAGAACCTGCTGGAAGGCTCGCGCCAATCCCTGGCGCAATTTGTCATCGACAAAGTGGCCGAATACATCACGCGCATGCACCTGGCGATCTCGCGTTATGAGATGGAGCGCCTGGCTGAGGAAATCGTCGATGAGCTGACCGGCTTCGGCCCGCTGGAAGTGCTGCTGCGCGATGTGTCGATCACCGAGATTCTGGTCAACGGCCCGCACCGGGTGTTTATCGAGCGTGACGGGGTGCTCCACCAGAGCGACCTGCGTTTTATCGATGCGCACCATGTAGAACGCGTGATGCAGCGCATTCTCGCGCCCCTCGGAAGGCGCCTGGATGAGTCGTCGCCGATGGTCGATGCGCGCTTGCCCGATGGCAGCCGGGTCAATGCGATCATCCCGCCGATTGCCCTGGACGGCCCGTGCCTGTCGATCCGTAAGTTTCGCAAGGACATGCTCAAGAGCAGCGACCTGGTGGCGATGCAAACCATCGACCACAACATCTTCGAGTTCTTCCAGGAGGCGGTGGGCAAGCGCTGCAATATCCTCATCAGTGGCGGCACCGGCACCGGCAAGACCACGCTGCTCAATATCCTCAGCCAATTGATCAACCCCCACGAACGCCTGGTCACCATCGAAGACGTGGCCGAGCTGCAACTGGGCCACCCCCATGTGGTGCGCCTGGAAACCCGCCCGCCCAATGCCGAAGGGCATGGCGAGGTCAAGGCCAGCGACCTGATCCGCAACGCCCTGCGGATGCGCCCGGACCGCATCATCCTTGGCGAGATCCGTGGCGTCGAAGTGCTCGACGTGATGACGGCCATGAACACCGGCCATGACGGATCCATGAGCACCGTGCACGCCAACAATGCCCAGGACGCGCTGTTGCGCCTGGAAACCCTGGTAGGCCTGACCGGCCGTGTGGTAGCGGAGAAAACCCTGCGGCAGATGATCTGCGCCGCACTGGATGTGGTGGTTCAACTGACGCGCCTGCCCGATGGGCGCCGTTGCGTCAGCGAGGTGGTGGAAGTGGTGGGCGTGCGCGACGACGTGTATGTCACCAACACCCTGTTCCGCCTCGACCGCCGTACCGGTTTCGGCTTCCTGCGCGAAGCGCTCAACCCGGCCGGCGACAAGCTGCGGCGCGAATCGGCATTGCCGTTGTAGAGAGGCCTCATGACCGGACTTGTCTTGCTGCTCATTTGCGTCCTGCTGATCAGCCTGTCCGTCTGGCTGTTCCAGCGCGGGCTGCGCCAGGCCGGCACCGACCGGGTGCTGGAGCGGCTCTCCGATGGCCAGCCGGTGCCCCAGGAGCCGAACGGCAGCTGGGTCGCGCTGGAGCGCATGTTCCAGCGCGCCGGCCTGGGCAAGCCCACCGACCGCCTGGGGTTGTGGTTGAGTGGCTGGGCGGTGGGCATGTTGCTGGGTTACCTGCTGGCCGGCGGGCTGGGCCTGTTGGTGATGCTGACCATGCCGCCGTTGCTGCTGCGGGTGTATATCGCCTGGCGCTACCAACGGCGGGTGCAGCGCATGATCGAACAATTACCGCAACTGCTGGACCACAGCGTGCGCAGCCTCAAGTCCGGGCGCACCCTGGCGGACGCCGTGCTGGGCGCGATCGACAGCACCGAAGCGCCGCTCAAACAGGCCATGAGCCGCATCCAGCGTAACGTGCAGATGGGCGTAAGCCTGCCCGAATCCGTCAGTGACTTTGCCGAGTTCTATGAACGCGATGAGTTCCGCCTGTTTGCCCTGGGTTTGAAGGTCAACCACCGCTACGGCGGCAACGCCAGCGAGCTGCTGGAAAACCTGATCAAGATGATTCGCGAGCGTGAACAGGGCGCCCGCCAACTCAAGGCCATGACCGGCGAAACGCGCATGACCGCGTATGTGCTGGCGGGCTTGCCCATCGCCATGGTCGGCTACTTTTTGATGGTCAACCCGGGCTACCTGATGAGCATGTGGAACGACGGTACCGGGCGCTACCTGCTGCTGGCCGCGGCGGCGCTCGACATCACGGGCACCTTCGTCATGTGGCGCATGTTGCGGAGTATCTGAGATGGCCATCCTGATCTGCATCCTGTTGTCGCTCGCCGCCGTCGCCTTGATCGTCGGCAACCTGCTGGAGCAACGGCGCCGTCAACGCCTGGTCAGCCAACGCCTGCAAGGCCAACTGACCCGCGAGGACAAACTCGGCAGCCTGATGCGCCAACTGGGCGCCAGCGCCGTGGCCCAGCGCTCGGTCAGCCTGGACAACGAAACCCAGATCCTGCTCAACCGCGTCGGCTGGCGCAAAGCCAACCAGCGCTCCATGTTTGCCGCTTTCCAGATCGGCGTGCCCGTCGTGCTGCTGGGCTCGACCCTGCTCGGCCAGCAACTGCTGTTTCCCCATGCTGGCTCGCCCTGGATTGCCCCGGCGATTGCCCTGGGCATCGGTTACCTGCTGCCCAAGCGCATCCTGGCCCTCAGCGCGAAATACCGCCAGGAGCGCATCGCGCGGGAAATTTCCACCTTCATTCCGTTGCTGCGCATCCTGTTCGAATCCGGCATGGCGGTTGAGCAATCGCTGCGGGTGTTGAGCACCGAAGCCCAGCGCTTGCTGCCAGACCTGACCCATGAACTGCGCCTGATCCTGGTAAGGGTCGACTCTGGCCTGGAGCTGTCCGAAGAGTTGGGCAAGACCGCACGCCTGCTGGCCGTGGATGAGTTCACCGACACCTGCATCATTCTTCAGCAGTTGATCCACCAGGGCGGCGGCGCGATGAAATCCTTGCTGGCCCTCAAGCAGTTGCTCGACGACCGCCGCCTGACCCGTCTGCAGGAATACATCTCGAAGATGTCCGCGAAGATGTCCGTGGTGATGATGGTGTTCCTGTTTCCCGCCTTGCTGATCGTGCTTGGGGGGCCGGCGATGATCGCCATTTCCCGAGCCTTGAATAACTTTTGAGGAGCCTGCCATGAAACCACTGATCGTCGCCTTGAGCCTGCTGATGCTGGGCGGCTGTGCCAGCAATGGCCAGGTTCCGTGGGCCGGGTTGCTGGCACCGGGCAGTTGCCCCAAGCCCAGCTCCGACCAGGAGCTGTCGCTGAACCTGGCCGATGACATGGCCAACGAAGGCAAACTGCACGCCAGCCTCGCCAACCTGCAAAACCTGCCCAGCGCCCTGCCCCAGGTTCGTCAACGCCAGGCCCGTGCCTATCGCTTGCTGGGCCGCCCTGACGCCGAGCCGTTGTACCGCAGCCTGCTGGGCACTTGCCTGGCCGCCGACGGTGAGCACGGCCTGGGGCAACTGGCATCGGCCAAGGGCGACAACGGCCAGGCCATGGCCCACCTGCAACGCGCGGCAAGGCTGGCGCCCACCGACGAAAAAATCCGCAATGACCTGGGCGTGGTCTACCTCGACCAACGGCGCCTGGAAGACGCACGCTTTGAATTCATGACCGCCATCGAGCTCAAGCAGAGCGATCAACTGGCGGCGGTCAACCTGGTGACGTTACTGATCTACCAAGACAACTGGGAGCAAGCCGCGAAAGTGGTCGGCCAACTCGGCTTGAGCCCCGAGCAGGTGACCCGGGCCCAGGCGCGGGCGCAACACCTCAAGGAGGCTGGCACGGCACCGCAGCGTCCAGTCAAAGATCAGGTAGCGGTGGTCAGCGACACGCTGCCGGCCTCTGTGAAATAAGGAGTCGATGATGAAATTCCATTACCTCGCCGGCCTTGCCTGCCTGGCCCTGCCCCTTCTCGCTTCGGCCATCGAAGCGGGGCCGTCTTCACCCCGGCAGGCAGAAACGGAAAACTGGATGGCGCTGCAACTGAGCGGTCGCGCAGCCTCGGCCAACCCGCAAAAAACCACGCCGGCAGAACGCGAGCAGGCGCTCAAGCGTTGGCTGGACAGCAACAAGCACCCGATCCCGGAGTTCTTTGATCAGAAAGTAGGCGGCACTGCGCAGGGCAGCAAATAACCACTGTAGGAGCGAGCTTGCTCGCGAAAAACGTCAACGATAACGCGTGCATCCTGGGTAACCGCGTTGTCTAGGTGTTTTTCGCGAGCAAGCTCGCTCCTACAGTAGGGCGGTACTAGTGCGCCGTGACCCGCTGGCCCATCGCCGAGTTGTTCGGTGACAACGCCAGCGCCAACTGCGTGCGGTTATGCATATGGGTCAGGCGCAATACCTGGGACACATACAGCTTGACCGTGTTCTCGGTAATCCCCAGCTCACAGGCAATCTGGTAGTTGGTCTGGCCCTTGCCCACCAGGCGTGCCACGTCCAACTGGCGCGGTGACAGTTGATTGAAGATCGCCGGGATCTCCACCGGCCCGGCGTCATCGGCCGATGAGTCCCCGTCATGGTCCTGGGGCGTCGGGTTGCGGCGCACCTTGTCCAAGTCCATATACAAGTCGTTGATGGATTCGGACAGGTACTGCAACTTCTGGTTGAGCGTGCCCAGTTGCAGGTCTTTTTGTCGTTCCTCCAAGGCCGCTTCCTGGCGCTTGAGGCCTTCGAGCAATTCATCGAGGTTGATCGGCTTCTGGTAGTAATCGGCGATACCCGCACGCAGGGCCTTGATCACATCCTGCTTGTCGGCGCGCCCGGTGAGCATGATCGCTTCGAACGCACGATGTTTACCGGCGATCCGTTGCAGCGCCTGCACCAGCTCGATGCCGTCCATGTCCGGCATATGCAGGTCACACAGCACTAAACCGATCTGAAGGTCTTCCTTGAAACGCTGGACAGCTTGCTCACTGGACTCGCACGGGACACAACGGTACCCGCTGCTTTCAAGAAATTCACAGAGCTCCTCCACGATTAAGGGTTGATCGTCGACAACGAGCACTTTTACTGCAGACGTAAGCTTGTTCACGCGCTACTCCATGCCTGGCAAGCCAAATGATGACCTATCCTTTCTGACGAAAAGTCCTACACCGCTACTCATTAAACGTAGACGTACTTTCCGACTATGTACATAGCATTAATCAACTCGTGCGACTGATGGATCCAAAACCAGCTGCCGGCAAAACCTGTCAAAACGAAGGGTGCAAAAGGCTGTTTTGTTGACGCTGGCCCTGCCCGTTCAACGCGGTTTGAGCTAAGCCCTTGATGCATAAGTGTCCAGGCCACCATGGCGATGCCCGCACCGATCAGCGCCCCGAGCAGGTACTCGATATTGGAGGCCAGCGCCAGGGCGGCGAGCAACTTCACATCCCCTGCGCCAAAGCGGCCCAACGCATAGCCCGGCAAGGTCAGCACCAGCGCCAAAGCCAGGGCCAGGCCGCCCTCGCTGGGGGGCGCGCCCAGCCACGTCGACCCCGCCCACAGCAGGTAAATCAACGCCAGCAGCCCGACGCCCAGGGTCAACGTATTGGCAATCTGGCGCTGGCGAATATCCTGCACGGCACATACGCCCAACCACAGCACAATCACTAGCGTCTGGATCACGTAAAAAACATCCCTTTTGGCTGAATGATTCTATGCTGATATCAAGTACTCGCCTCAGGGTAGACGCAGTCATGAAATCGAGCCTCCCGAGAAAGCAAAAAGGTGCTGCGGCGATCGAGTTTGCCTTGGTCTTCGTGATTTTCTTTGCGGTGTTCTACGGCATGCTCAGCTACAGCTTGCCGCTGCTGTTGATGCAGTCATTTCATCAAGCCGCGGCCGAAGGGGTACGCCGCAGTGTGTCCCTGGACCCCAGCACCGCCGGCTATTCGGCCCTGGTTGTGCAACGCGCCAAGGATGCAGCCCAGGCCCAGTTGAACTGGATCCCCGGCTCATTGAAGTTCTTGCCCGGCTATATCACCGCCACCTACACCAATAATTTGCTGACGGTGAAGATCACCTACCCCTCGGCCAATATCAAAGCGGTCTTGCCGGCCCTGGTGTTGCCTGGGGTGGGTACCGTACCCAACCTGCCCACCAACCTCACCGCCACCTCGAGCCTTCAGTTTTGACGACAGGGGATAAATTGTTCGCACGCCTGCGCGGGCTTACCAGCGCCCTGGCTCTGGACGCGCCAACGACGCCCGCGCCGGGCCTGCAAGTGCAACTGGACAACCTGGGCAGGGTGCTGAGCATCACGGGCGCCTTGAGGCCTTTGCTTGCCCAGCATCTTGCCAATGCGCCCAACCCACCCTTGCAGACCTTGCTGTGTGCCGACAGCGCGCTGAGTGTCGAGGGCACGCCGCAGGAGTGGCAACGACACGGCCTGGATCTGGACTTCCAGGGCGCCGCCGGCCAGGTCCTGCATACCCGCGGCTGGCTCGAGCCAGAGGGCGACGCCTGGGCCCTGCACCTGCTGGACATCACAGACCTGCTTGCCGACCGGGCACGGGTGCAGCAACGCGAACAGAACCACCAACTCGCCGCCCTGATGAGCGAACAGCTGCGCGTTTGCAGTTTCAGCCGCCTGCATCACGTGTTCAGCGAACACCTGCGCAGCGTGGCCCAGCGCTGGAGCATCCCCTGCGTCGCCATCGCACTGCTCGATGAAGATGACCAGGGCTGGCGCATCTACAGCCAATACGCTGCCCACGACGCCCCAGCCTTGTGGCAAACCGGGCAGCATCTGGGCACCAGCCTGGACAGCATCAACGGCAACACGCCACTGAGCCTGGACATTGCCCAGGGCCGCAGCGACAACCCGCGCCTGCGCAGTGTGTTTGGCAATGCCGACGGTTTCCTGGTGCCGTACCGCGACAGCCATGGTGCCGCCGCGTGGCTGCTGTGTGGTTTCTACAACGGCCAGGCACACCACACCGGCGAGCGTGACTGGCTGAACCTGTGCGCAGCACTCGCCGCGCCGCTGCTGGGCCGCCTGCGCGAACAGCGTCACCACCAGCAACTGGAACGCGTGGAAGCCCTGCAAGGCCTGCTCGGCACTGGCTGGTGGGAACTGTTGCCCGTCACCCAGGAAATCCAACTGGCGCCACAATTGCTGCGCAACCTGAGCCTGGACGACGGCCCCACCCGCCAACCCCTCGGCACCTGGCTCGAACTCATCCACCCCGCCGACCGCCAGGCCCTCAACAGCCGCCTGCAAGACCTGCAAGCCCTGGGCAAGCCACTGCTGACCAGCGTGCGCTTGCAACGCACCGACGCGGAACAGTCGCCCCTGTGGTACCGCATACAGGGCCAAGTGCTGGGCGCCGGCAATGAACGACGCTGGATCGGCTTCATGCTCGACATCAGCGACATCCAGAACCAACAACTGCAAGCCGCCGCCGCCCATGCGCGCCTGGACAACCTGATCGCCAGCTCACCGGCCGTTATTTACGTGCAGCGCTACGCCAACGGCGCGCTGCACCCGGCGTTTTTCAGCGCCAGCCTGTTGCCGTTGCTGGGCTGGACCTTGGCCGATTGCAACCAGGACACCCTGGCAGCGCTGATCCACCCCGACGACCGTGAACACTACTTCGAACGCACCCGCCAACTGCTGCGCGAAGGCAACGTGCGCAGCCGCTACCGCCTGCGCGACATACAAGGCAACTACCATTGGCTGCTCGATGAAGCCAAGCTGTTGCGCGACGACCTCGGCCTGCCGGTGGAAGCCGTAGGCCTGTGGCTGGACGTCACCGAGGCGACCCTGGCCGCCGAGCAGGTGCGCCAGAGCGAGGAGCGCTACCGCATCCTGGTGGAAGACTCGCCCGCGATGATCTGCCGCTACCGCCCCGACCTGATCCTCACCTTCGGCAACACGCCGCTGGCCAATTACCTGGAATGCCGACCCGAGCAATTGCCAGGCATCAACCTGGGCCAGTGGCTGTCGGATGAACAACGCGCCGCCTTTGTGCAGCGCATCCAGCAACTGACCCCGGAATTCCCGGTGAGCACCGCGGAAATCAGCCTGCAACTGCCGGGGCGCGAACATGCCTGGTGGGTGTGGTCGGACCGCGGCGTCTTCGATGAACAAGGCGCCCTGATCGAAGTGCAAGCCGTGGGCCGCGACAACACCGAAGTGCGTCGCTCCCAGCAACAACTGACCCAAAGCGCAAAAATGGCCACCCTCGGCGAAATGGCCACCGGCCTGGCCCATGAAATCAACCAGCCGCTGAACGTGATGCGCATGGCCATCGCCAATGTGCTCAAACGCCTGGGCAATGGCGACGCGCAAATCGACTACCTCACGGAAAAACTGCAACGCATCGACGCCCAGGTACAACGCGCCGCACGAGTGGTCGACCACATGCGCGTCTTCGGCCGCCGCTCGGAAATCGAGCAGCAACCCTTCGACCCGGCGCAGGCACTGGAGGGCACCCTCTCCCTGCTCAGCGAAGGCCTGCGCGGCAAAGGTGTAGACGTGCGCATCAGCCCTACCGACTTCTCGGTACAGGTCAAAGGCTATGTCGACCAACTGGAACAAGTACTGATCAACCTGATGGTCAACGCCCGCGACGCCCTGCTCAGCCAGCGAGAAAAAGACCCTGCCCTGCGCCCCTGGATTGCCCTGCACAGCGAGCACGACAGCCGCCATGTACGCATCTGGGTCGAAGACAACGCCGGCGGGATAGACCCGCGCCTGCTGGAGCGGATTTTCGAGCCGTTCTTTACCACCAAACCGATAGGCGTGGGGACCGGGCTGGGCCTCTCGGTGAGCTATGGGATTGTGGAAAACATGGGCGGACGCCTGAGCGTTACCAACGGCGAGGCCGGCGCGAGATTCTGCATCGAACTCCCCATCGCGCAGAACTAATTCAACGCTAACCACGATGCGAAGCGAGCCGCTCTTGATCT